>JANMSG010000459.1:0-3440 GCA_031389065.1 Acidobacteriota bacterium
GGTTATCGAGACTCTCAAGGCGATTTCCCTTGCGCTCGCGTTCGTTGATGGCACGGTGCGCGACGACGATTCGTAACCACCGCGCCAGGGTGCTTTGCCCTTCATAGGAAGCGATACACGGGCGGTTTGAGCGATCCGAAAAATAGAGATCGGACTGTAAGTTATTGGCCAACTCCAAAGCGGCATCCAGGTTTGCGCATTCAAACCTGGTCATTTCATCGATGTGACCGCGATAGAGAGTATCGAATTGTTGCCAGGCGGCGTCATTCTTCTGCGCACAGGCAATGGTCAGATAAAGGTCGTTGGTGTGAAGTTCGGAGAGAAACTTGATGATTAGGAATTCCTGAGGTTGGTCTCCCAGATATTTGTTGATGATTAGTAACAGGCAATTGACATAGTCATCATAGTCAAGATTGAGTTTGCCATGATAAGACTGGGCGTTTTGATATGCCTGTAGAAAATACTCCTTGCAACCGAACCGGGGCTTGTTCGTTATTCCCACTTGTGCTCCTAAATTTTTAAATGTACTGCTATAAGATGTGCCTAGACACGCGCGATGTGACCCGGACCCGGTGAGCCAAATCAATGAGAAACCATTACAGAAATAAGCCTGTAGTAGTCGCTCAATACAGTCTAAGCGGGCGCTCTAACGCCAAGGACACGGGGCTTGAGGGGCTTACAAATTGGTTCTAACCTTACACCAATATCCCCTCAGGATTTATGCATGAAAAAAAAGCAAAATCCGGCAAAAATTATTTTATTTTTTGCGAAGCTTTTTCAATCGAGAGTGATCTCTTGAGCATCGGAAAATCAAGAGAGCTAGAGATGAAATCAAATGCAATCGTTACAACTGCATTGTGAGACAGCCATCAAACTGGCTGGGAGTACCCGGTATGTTCGTTAACTACTTCCCTAATCCCGCCAAGAAAATATACGGAACGCAGGTTCGTGTCAAATTTATTTTTTGTTGCTGAAAAACCGAGAGGAAAATCGCTCTCTGGTTTGAGCGGATTTTTAGAATAAAGAAGCCTGAGAAGTGTCCGATAAGCCTAAAATAAATATTTTCAGGAAAAAAACCACCATCTTTGACAGGAGGAGCAAAGGAAACGACGTTACGTAGAGAAACGGGCTTTGAAACTGACAGAATGATTTCACAAAAGAACGAAAAAGAGGTTTCTACTTTGCACTTCATGACAGTAAGGTTGGGTTTATGCTTATTTCGAGAAGGTCTTTATTTCGACCTCTGCCACTTGAGCACCGGCTTCCCACAAAGCACAATGAAAGGAGGTCTCTCCATCTACGATGGATAAAGGTGTGCAATGAAGTTTAAAACTCCCTCTTCCGGCAACTGGCTTGGTACATCGCAACTCAGCTCTTTGGGGTCGGGCAGCGGAACCAAGTAGCCGTAATGCGCCATACAGCGCTACGCCCAACGAATGCATGGCGTAGGGATGAAATCTTCGTCCGATAGGCTCTGTATGTCCCGCCATTCCGTTAACAACGAGTCGAAACACGTCTCCAGAAATCAGCCATTTATAACAATGGCCTTCAACCAAGGTGTCTTCTTCCCTGGTGCCACTCTCTATGAGTTGGGGGAGTTTAACCGCGAATAAATCTTTAGCCTGATTTTCCGGTCGCTCTTCATACTGCGGCGGCTCAGAGATCGATAACTCCTGCGCCTCAGTCGGGCAGAGGTGATTATTTTTATTCTTGGCTCTCACGATTTGCAGTTCGTATCCCTCTCTGCCACGCACCACAAACTCAACCTCTGCTAACCGTTCTACAACCGGTAAGCCGGTAGCTATGGCTTGACCATTTTCGAGCACGGTTAAGGAAAGGATTTCTTCCGGATCCAAGAAGGCTGGGACCTGCACGCTGACCTTCATAGGCCTTGCAGAGCTAACCGGAATACCTTTCCCAAGAATTCTGATCGGGCAAATAACTGTGCTTCCGTCGAGCGAGTGAATTCTTGGTTGGATGGCTATCGCCTTCAGTTCTGGCGAATAGTAATCGAGGAATTCCAAAACCGCTTCCGATGCCGTTACAAATCGCACCTGAGGATAGCGAGTCCTAACATAGTCCAGATGTTGCTCCAGCTTCTCAAAGTCTCCGCCTGTTGTATCACGGTAAGGGTCTGGGTGGCCCTTCATAAACATGGCATGCGTCATTGCGACAATGGCATGGACACCAGCCTTTTGGGATTCCTGCATGCGACGGTCAAACCAGGAGTTTAAATTATCCAGAGAGGTTGTATCGATGTGAACTTCCGGGGCTCGGAGTTGAACCAGTGAAGCGTCTTCGAGCCTTTCAATTTCAAGATCAAGGTTATCCGGTCGGCAAAAATAGATCTGCCGACCTCGCGGGTTGTCACCCGTGTTGCCATAGATACCCGCATCGCTATTGGCAAGCAGCCCGTTGGCGAAAAGGGCGCGTTTACTGATCAGAATATCCTCAGCACTCTGTCCAAAATCACCCGCCCCTGTGCGTGTTGTAAGGCAGAGTTTGCCACCAAAGGTCAGCCCTGCCAGGAATCGGGTACTCTTGCGCAGCGAACCGGTCTTGGAATCGGCCTCTGCAAAACTGCCTTCTGCTTTGACATAAGAGATGCCTTTGCGTGAACCATCCCACCCGTGATACTTATGGTCAGGATTGTCCACCGGGTCATAATACTCATTCGGCAATAGGCCATCCGTGTCCGAGTCATATAGCAGTCGTGGTTGCGGAGGCAGTTGCGAATCCGGCTCGAAATCAAAATGAATATGCGGCGCGTATTCGTGTCGGCGGGAGCCTTGGCGGATCGAAGCGTCCAGATCCTCACAGAGCCTGGACCAGGCGCCCGTCTGGCTAACGCTCGCAGCCCACTTAGCTGCGAACCGCTGGGTTGCGGTCCAGAAATGTGTCCAGCAGGCCCCATGTTTTTCGGCGATTCTATTTAAAGCATCTGGTTTGTTAATCATTTGTACACGATAATCTTCAGGGTCCATGAAACCGTTGCGGTTGCCGAGCATTGCGACATATGGATAATTGCCGGTGCTTTCTCCTCCATCGAAGGTCTCACAATCTTCCGTCAGAATATAAAAGATTTCCCCTGGCGACCGATCAACCACAATAATAGTCGTTGAGATGTGAGCAATTTCCTTATCTTGAGAACTTAGCGAGCAGGACATTGGCCAAGCCTTGCCGAGGTTCAGCTCATCGGGGCGTAAGGCTTGAACTGTACCTGTGAGTTGAGTACTTTGCCCTCCTCGAAGCTGGATTTTCGTCTCACAATTCCATTGGAAATCGAGCCCAAATCCGTTGGGGAGTTCCATAGAGACCTCCAAATCCGAGGGCATGCTGCCATTGTTTCTTATCTCCAGGATGACCGGAGATGCTTGACCAACTTCCAAACTCTGCGGCATCTGAATCCAGGCAAGAACCGGAGAGTCCCGCCATTTGTT
>JANMSG010000475.1:0-14332 GCA_031389065.1 Acidobacteriota bacterium
CTCACATTATCAAATGCCTGATCGCTTTGGGCGTAAAAAAAAAGCCCGATTTTTCCGCGATTGTACGAATCATCTTTCACTTCAAAAAACTGACGATCATCAACCCAGGCACGAATCGTGTTGCCGATTACTTCCATCTCAATGAAGATTTCTGCGCCTTTCATGAAGCCTTTTTTCTCTGACCAAATCTCCGTATAATCCGCTCCTTCTCGTTTATCCAAACGAGTCAAGGGCCCACCACTTAAGGTGTCGTTGACAAACATCAATCTGTAAAAATGTTCCGCGTCATTGAATCGAAAGACGATACCAAAGCCATCGTTGTCTTTAGGGAGCGCTTTCAAAGTGACTCGATAATCTGTCCAATCCGTTTCCCCGGCTACGAGAAAAGTTCCATACCAACGACCTAAAAAGTCTCCGCGTCTGCCCCATATATTGCTGCGTTGATGAAGCCTGCCGTCATCTTCCACTCGCCAATCGGAAGGAATCTCGACCGTATCGGGATCGTCAACAACCGTCCAATTGGTCAGTCCACGATCGTGAAAGCGCTCATCAAGCACAAGGTTTTTGCAGGAAGATGAGAAACAAAATAGTAAGAGTAAGAAAACGAAAGCGAAGGCGCGCATAAACATGATTCATTGCAAATAAAGAAAATCGCTGGCGCGCAGCCAATCATTCTAACGCGCTACATAATGATAGCCTATCATCTAGCAAGTTTGAAAGAGGTGAGAAATTTGTTGACGTGCACATCTTTATCATCACTTCCAACGACCGCGATCATATATACACGCTTCCCTTTTGCATAATAACGAAATAGACATGGGACAACAGAGGAGATGTTTTTAAATTGTTTGCCGACAAAACCGTTCGTATTTATCTTACGATCAAAAAATAAATCGCCGCCAACTCCCAACTCTTTTAACATTTCGAATATGTCTTTCACTGCTTCATCGCCTTCTTTGATAAAGTTTCCGCGTAAAGGTTTAGTTCCCACCCCCGAAGCAAAGAAATAAACAATTCTATCGGCGAGCGTAAAATAAAAATTATAAGTACTACCATTCTCCAAGCTGGTTTTTTGAAACGGTTTCCCTGGCGTCAACACCGAAAAATCCTTCGTCGGTGGGGTGAACAATTGCCATTGATATAATGATTTCCATTGCTTTTCGCCCTCTTTGTCTACCGAATTGGAATTCACACTTTCACCGCCTTGCGCCATTTTCGGGGCAGGTTTCTTTTCCATCGCTTTACCATCTTTTGAAGGATTAAACTTTTTTCTGATAATCCAAGCCTGATTGGCACAATTTTTCGAATCTGTTTCGCCGACGATTGAATAGTCTGCGGGAATGGGCGAGCCTTTACAAATAGTCTGCGTATCGGTGATGGTTTGCGAATTTGCAATAAATGACAAGGAAAGGCTAAGCGCACAAATCGTTAATATTCGACACATAATCAATGCTCCTTGTTATCAAAAAAAGAACTTCTCATGAATGGAGAGGGGTATTCTAACTGTGGTAATTCTTGTTTACGACTTCGCAGAATTTAGGAAGCTTGTTTGAAGTCTCAAGCGCTCAAAACTTCATGACCAACGGCAAATGAATACATAGGTTTCACAGCTCGCAAACGTTCTACTTCCGTGTGGCCTGATGGATAGGCTTGATAAAGCGCGAATGTCTCAACATTGATACATGATAAAGGACTTTCTTCCATGCCACTGGTGTCAATGCCTACGCAACCGCCGTGAATGTATATGCCAAATCTGCGGCGACCATCCTTAGGCAGATAATGAGTCGGCGTGTGACCGAAGAAACAGAGTTTACCGTGATAGCCTTTGTAGAAATCCAGATCACGAGTCCAAAGCAAAATATCCGGATCGGTTTCAGACGGGTGTTCGCTGGGAATTAAACCGGCGTGAACATAAATCGCTTGTTCATCTTCGTGATAGTAAGGCAGGCTGTTTAAAAAATTGAGGTGATCTTCAGGAATCTTTATATCTGAAATGTCTTCAATTTCCTCAAGCTTGATACCATAGGAGGAGAGTGTTGCCTGCCCACCGTTTTCAGGTATCAACCAATTGAGTTCGCCGTATTCTAGACAATCAAGCAGCATCTGTTCGTGATTGCCGCGAAGCACAACGACATTCGGATTCGATGCGACCAACTCCATGATGTGATCAATCACAACTGGCGAGTCTTTGCCGCGATCTATCAAATCGCCGAGAAAAACGATCTTGTCATTCTTAACATCCCAAGGGACATCTTGGATGAGTTGGTCTAATAAATTCGCTCTTCCGTGAATATCTCCGATTACATACGTCGCCATTTCAAATAAACCTTAAAGTAAAGAGTGCGCTTTTAGCTATCTCAATGAAACATGCGCTTCTGAAAAAAATTTAGGGAGCCTCAAGCAAAAAATCATTTGCCGACTTAAAAGCTTTTTGCAACTCGGATAAATCCTCTGTTGCTATGCTATCACGTGCTGCCTGTAATTCAAGTATAACTTCTGTAAGAGCCGCAGCAATTTCATCGCGATTCGCCTTTACAATATCTTCCCACACAGACCAAGAGCTTCGCCCCAGCCTGGTCATGTCGCCAAAACCTGTTCCTGCAAGCGCCAACGCTTTTGTGTTTTTAGATTTTGCAACCGCATTGGCAATCGCTATGGAAATCAATTGCGGCGCGTGGCTGATGCGAGCAGACAATTCATCGTGTTCTTCAGCCGTCAGTTTAACCACTCGACCGCCAAGCGCTTCGACAACACTGGTTATTTTAAGCACCGCTTCACTAGATGCCTGGGTCGAATCTTCAACAACAACCGCATAAGGGGCTCTCTTAAACAATTCTGCGTTTGCAAACTCGACACCAACTTTATGGCTGCCAGCCATCGGATGCCCGCCGACAAAATGAACATTCGCAGGTAAAGACTCACGAGCTACTTCACAAATTTCACGCTTCGCGCTACCCGCGTCAGTGACAATCGCGCCTGCCCTTATCAAGCTTCCCTTCTCTCTCAAAAAATCTAAAATCGCGCTCACGGGTGCCGCCAGGTAAATAAAATCTGCATCGCTGGTTTCACCTTTTTCAAAAGTCTCGTCAACGCCATCTATGACTTTGTGTGATAAAGCCGCCTCTAAAAACTTCGTATCACCGCAACCCGTGATGCGCTCGGCAAGTCCAGCTTCTCTAGCTGCAAGAGCAAACGACCCACCGATCAATCCGACTCCGAAAATCGTTATGTGTTTGAAGTGAATTTTTGTGTTCAAGGAAGCGCGAGGAACTATTGGGCGTTTGATTTTCTCAACCGATTCGCCGCTGATACGCACAACATCTTTGACGCCATCAAGCCTGTCCAATGCGAGCACATCGCTCTGCTCGATTGCTCTTGCGCCCACCGCGCCTAAAATGGTGTAGCGCGCGCCGGTCGTGCGATAGATGTCGAAGCCGAGTTCGACAATTTTTTCGATTACTTTTGAGACTTGCGCGTCGGTCGCTGTCTCTTCCATCACCACAATCATCTTTTCGCCCTCTTACTATTCGTCATCCGTTTCGGCCTGCTCATCGGCATGGGTCAATCGCCTGGCTTCGTCTTTTTCGCGTTCGACGACTGTGCGCTCCAGGCTTCGACATTCGTCAATGATACGCTCGAAGAGTCTGCGAATCGCTCCCAACTCAAGTGGTCCCTGGTTCACGCCCGTAACGTGACGAATAACGTCTGCCTCTCGATTCGGCGAATAAATTGGAATGTTAAGCTCATGTTTGATGCGCCCAATCTCAAGCGCGCACGCCGAACGACGATTGAGCAGTTTCACCAACTCCTCGTCAATTCGATCCATTTCGTCTCGCCAATCACTAATATCCAAAGCCTTCTCCAGATTAAAAATCTATGAACGATAAACCAGTTAGAAAAGATGCAACGAAAACCTCATCTTCCATATTTCCCCCACTCATCATTCATCAATCTGCATTCGTAGTTGCGGTCACTAACCACCTGGTCAACTCGCCTATGCGTTCAACCAATGAGGAATCGCCCGAGTATTTTTCAATCTCAGCAACAATGCGGCTGCCGACAACGGCTGCGTCCGCGTGTTGCCACACTTGCGTCACCTGTTCCGGTGTAGAGATGCCGAAGCCTACAGCGATCGGTAAATCGGTAAATTGTCGCACACGATTCACCAGATTGCCTGCCGATTCGGACAAACTTTGTTGAACTCCCGTAACGCCCGTGCGCGAGACTGCGTAAACAAATCCTGTACAGGCTTCGGTAACTAATTTGAGTCGTTGGTCTGTACTGGTCGGGGCGATTAAAAAAATCGTATCAATCTTTGCATCACGCATCTCTTTGATATATTCGTCGGCTTCTTCAGGCACTAAGTCAGTTGCAAGCACGCCATCAACACCTGCCTCGCGCAGCTCTTTACCAATTGAATCAAGTGAGAGAAGCGGATTCAAATAGCTGAATAAAACGATTGGCACCTCGCTTTGCAAACGTACTTGTCGCATAAGCGAAAGACAATCTCTGGCGCTCACATTTCGTTTCAAAGCGCGTTCCGAGGCTCTTTGAATCACCGGCCCATCAGCCATCGGATCAGAAAACGGAATGCCCAATTCAATGATGTCCGCGCCGTTTTGCTCAAGCGCAAAAATCAATTCAGCAGTCGTTTCAAGATTCGGGTCGCCAGCCGTAATATATGGGATGAACGCTTTTCGCCCGGCGCGTTTCAGTTCATTAAATTTCGATTCGATTCTTGTCATGCTTGTTTATTGTGTTACTCAATAGCTGGTTTCTAACACCATCTTAAATCGGCAGACCGAAAGTAGTGCGAATCATCAGGCGCACCTCTCGACAATACTTCAGCGCATCTTTAGCGTCGGACTTGGAAGCCGAAATGCCCGGATACCGATACACGACAGCAAAAGGGTTGAGAAAAATCAGATAGGGTTGCAAAACCGCCCAACTCGGTTCAGCAATCAAAACCAATTGGTGCAACACCAATAAATCATGCGTCCGACCAAAGGGAATACCTGCTTCTTCAAGCCCTGCTTTCAGATATTTTTCCGCGCATTGTTGGGCATGAAAAACTGCCGCATCATAACTCGGATGCTTGCGGGCGCGAAAACTCATATTGGCGACGTGCCAATCATCCTCTTCTTTGTTCAACCACTCAAGCGTGGTCTTTTTCATACAGCACCTTTCCACGCTCGATAATTTCACCAATAAACCTGTCACCCATTTGGACTCTCTCACCTACCTGTTCCGCAGTTCGCACCAGCAAATCCATAGGTAAGACTCCTGCCGATTTTATGACGTGAGAGAGAATGACGGAGGCCTGATGAAACGGACTGCCCTCAAACGGCATCACCAATAACAAATCAATATCCGAATCAGGAGTCGGTTTGCCATAGGCAAAAGACCCGAACAAGACAATTTTTTCGGGGTGAAATTCACTGACAATCACTTTGCAAATGGATTGAATCTGTTTGCGCCGTTGGCTCAGACTAATCTTAGGCACAATCGGTTGGACAGTTTTTTTAGAATTTTGATTCAATTGATGACGCATCAATAACTCCTCAAGCGAAACTTACGCCAACTTTTCACCCATTCATCAACAGAGGCATCACGGTGTTCACATCTTTATCGCCGCGACCTGAAAGATTGACGATGATAATTTTATCGCGTTCCATCTTTGGCGCGGTCTTTATCACTTCGGCAATCGCGTGTGCAGATTCGAGCGCGGGAATTATGCCTTCAAGTTTCGCTAACAATTGAAAAGCTTCCAACGCTTCTTCATCATTGACAGAAGAATAGGACACACGCTCGGCATCGCGCAGATACGCATGTTCGGGTCCGATTGCCGAATAATCCAACCCCGCAGAGATTGAATGCGTGAGCGCGATTTGTCCGTTGTCGTCCTGCAGGACATAGCTGCGCGTACCTTGCAGGACGCCAGGCTTACCGCCGGCAAAACGCGCTGCATGTTCGCCGATAGCAAAACTGCGTCCGCCTGCTTCGACACCGAGCATTTGCACATCTTCATCACCAATAAATTCGTAAAACAACCCGATAGCATTGCTGCCACCACCGACACAGGCAATCAGAAGATCCGGCAAACGCCCTTCAATTGTAAGTATCTGTTCACGCGCTTCGTGCCCAATTACAGATTGAAAATCGCGCACCATTGCCGGGTATGGATGCGGCCCGAGCGCCGAGCCTAACAAATAATAGGTATCTGCAACATTCGTGACCCAATCGCGCAGAGCTTCGTTGATCGCGTCTTTCAATGTTCGACTTCCAGCGTCAACACCTACGACTTCCGCGCCAAGTAATCGCATACGAAAGACGTTTAACTCTTGCCGCCGCATATCCTCTGTGCCCATATAAACGATGCACTGCAATCCCAACAAAGCGCAGACCGTCGCAGAAGCTACGCCATGCTGCCCCGCACCGGTTTCGGCAATAATGCGCCGCTTGCCCATTCGTTTCGCAAGCAACCCTTGACCGATGGCATTGTTAATTTTGTGAGCCCCTGTGTGGCAGAGATCTTCGCGCTTGAGATAGATGCGTGCGCCGCCTAAATGATTGGTCAATTGTTGAGCAAACGTCAAAGCCGTAGGTCGCCCGACATAAGTTGATAATAGATTTTTGAGTTGCGCTTGAAACTCTGGGTCGCGCTGCGCTTCTTCATACGCTGCGGTTAATTCTTCGAGCGGGTGCATCAAGGTCTCAGGCACGAATCGCCCGCCGTAGATTCCGAAATGCCCTCGCTCATCGGGTAATTGATAAGGTTCTTTTGCTTTACTCATAATTTACGAATTTTTTTCTTCAATATTTCGATTTGCTCGCTCAACCTCGAGCATAAACTCGCGCAATTTAATTAAATCTTTCCTGCCCGGCTCGGCTTCAACACCGCTGCAAACATCTACGGCAAACGGTCTGACATATTGAATTGCTTCGGCTACATTTTCAATGTTGATTCCGCCAGCAAGAATAATCGGCGAGATTTGTTTGGCTTCAACCGCGATGCGCCAATCGAAGCGCTGCCCTGTGCCACCATACTCGCCTTTGACTTTAGAGTCTAACAAGAAGCAATCTACAGGAATGTTTTTCAATTCTGCGATATCAAAATCTTCTCCAACTCTAAACGCCTTAATGATTTTCATAGAACCAAAATGTTGACAGTACTCGAAGGATTCATCGCCATGAAGTTGAACTGAAAAAATGCCTGTACAATTCAAAATATCAGCAAGCTTTTTTCGCTCCTCATTAACAAACACTCCTATGGATTCGTTAAAAGGTTTCAACCGCTGAATAATCTCTCTCGCATCAATAGGCTTTATGTAACGAGGACTCTTTTCCCAAAAGTTAAAGCCGAGCATAGCAGCGCCGCAATCAAGCGCCGTTTTCGCTTCCTCATAAGTTCGCACACCGCAAATTTTCACCAGTACACTAGCCATCAGAATTCCGCTTCATCAACCAAGTTACGTAGCGCATCACAGACATTGGGCTGACGCATGAAGTGTTCGCCGATTAAGAATGCCTGATAGCCTGCGCCTTTTAATTTTTGAATATCGGCACCTGTCATTATTCCGCTTTCGCTTACAAGTAACACATTAGGCGGCGCAAAGGGTGCAAGGCGGATTGATGTTTCTAAATCAACATTGAAGGTAGTTAAATCACGGTTGTTGACGCCTATCAACTTCGCGCCTGCTTGTACGGCACGGCACATCTCTTCTTCGGTGTGAACTTCAATCAACGCATCAAGTTTCAAGTCGTTTGCGCGTTTGAATAACGCCGCGAGCAAATCATCATCAAGAATAGCCGTTATTAATAAGATCGCCGACGCGCCCGCCAATGCCGATTCAAAAATTTGATACTCGTCAATGATGAAATCTTTGCGAAGCAGAGGCACATCAACTTGCTCGTGAATTTCGCGCAAGAAATTTAATGAACCGCCGAAAAAATCTTCTTCCGTCAACACGCTCATTGCAACGGCACCAGCCTTGGCATATTGAGTGGCAATCTCCAGATGATTAAAGTCTTCGCGAATGATGCCTTTTGACGGTGATTGTTTTTTAATTTCCGCAATGATGTTCGTACTATCAGGTCGACTCAACGCTTCCCTGAAAGAGCGATGCTTGAATTCTGTTTTCGCGCATTGCTCCAAAAGCGTTTTAAAAGGTGTAACTTGTATTGCTTGCTTGATGCGCTCAACGCGCTTTTCAACGATGCGGTCGAGTATGCCCCCAGCCGATAAAACACCTTGTAACTTGGTCTTCTCTGTTGCCATCTTAATTTCTGGGTTTTGGTTTATCCTTTTCAGAAGGATGTTTGTGAATGCTATCTATTTCGCCTGAAGAGGACACGCCAAATTTCTTATTATTTCTTATTCACTTATTCACGATTTGGCGGGATCGAATACGTCAACGTAGCGTGTGCAACAGGCTCGTGGTCGCCATCCGAATACATAAGCACATCGCCAACTGCCAGTCGCTTGCCAAGTTTTAATAATCGCACTTCAGCAATCATGTCTTTCTGTTCAGGCTTGCGTAAAAAATTAATATTCAAATTCGTCGTCACTGCCAACGCTACAGGACCAATCATAGCAACTAACACAACCCACATCGCTGTATCGGCCAACGTCATCATTGCAGGGCCGGAAATTGTGCCGCCCGGTCTGAGTTGCCTTTCGTCATAAAGCATTCGTATACGAGCAACCATATCATCAACATTTTCGACTATAAATAGACGTTTGTGATCTCTGGTTGGAAAATGCGAAAAGATAAAATCTTCAACTTCTTGTGCGGTCATCTTTGGCATTGCGTTATTTCTCTTTACCCTTTCACGAAATTCTCAAGCAGCTTTTTGCCGCTGTCCGTCATGATAGATTCGGGATGAAATTGCACCCCTTCCACCTGAAATTCTTTATGGCGCAAGCCCATCACTAAACCATCTGGAGTGGTAGCGGAAATCTCCAGACAATCGGGCAGGCTCGCTTTTTCTACAATCAGCGAATGATAACGCGTCGCGTTAAAGCGATAAGGCAGGCCGCGAAAGACTGTGCGATTGTCGTGGCAAATCTCTGATATTTTCCCGTGCATCAAGTAAGGTGCGCGGATGACTTTTCCGCCGAATGCCTGCCCGATTGCCTGATGCCCAAGGCAGACGCCGAAGATGGGAATTTTTCCGGCAAACTCCCGAATGAGTTCAAGCGTAATGCCCGCCGTATCAGGTGTTCCTGGTCCCGGCGATATGACAATCTTTTCTGGACTCAGCTTGCGAATCTTCTCAATAGTAATCTCGTCATTGCGATAGACTTCAACTTCAATGCCCATCTCACCCATATACTGCACAAGGTTGAAAGTGAACGAATCATAGTTGTCTATTACTAAAATCATCTCGTGCATTGTAACAAATGAATAATTCATCTGCGAATCTCGGATAGATTCCTGTCATTGACGCGCCAATCGCTGCGCCAATACCATATCACTATGTCGAAAGGAAAATTGGGTAGAGAGAGTTGGGTCAGTCTTTCACCTAACGGCATTGGTCATACGAAGCCGAATCATTATCTTGAAATGGCGAAAGTCATCTGGCGCAATCGCGATGAGTTGCCTTTCGCCTGGCGCATCTTGACGCAAGGCGTGTGCGACGGATGCGCGTTGGGCACAACAGGCATTCACGATTTCACTATGGATGGCGTTCATCTTTGCATGGTGAGATTAGAATTAATGCGACTCAATACCATGCCCGCCCTCGATGTAAAGCATTTAGAAAACGCCGACGCTCTATCGAAAATGACATCAGCAGAATTGCGCGAGTTAGGTCGCTTACCTTATCCGATGATGCGACAAAAAGGCGAACACGGATTCAAGCGCGTGCGTTGGGACGAAGCTACCGGTTTTATTGGGTCACGCTTAGCGCAAACCGATCCGCATCGCCTGGCTTTCTACATGACTTCGCGAGGTCTGACGAACGAATCGTATTACGTAGCGCAAAAGGTGGCACGGTTCTTAGGCACAAATAACATTGATAATGCCTCGCGCATCTGTCATTCCCCTTCGACTGTCGGGCTCAAGCAGACCATCGGCGTAGGCGCTTCGACCTGCTCTTATACAGATTGGATTGGCACAGACCTGTTGATTTTCTTCGGCAGCAACACGCCTAACAATCAACCCGTAACGACGAAATATATTTATGAAGCGAAGAAAAAAGGCACACGGGTCATCGTCATCAACCCTTATCGCGAACCTGGACTGGAGCGCTATTGGATACCTTCGGTTGCGGAAAGCGCACTGTTTGGGACCAAAATCGCTGATGAGTTTTTTCAAGTCAACACGGGTGGTGACCAGGCTTTCATTGCAGGCGTTATCAAACACATCCTCGAAAATAATTGGGCTGACCATGACTTCATCAAGCAGCACACGCGAAACTTCGATGACTTGAAACAGGCTGTGGTAGCCTATTCCTGGGAACTGCTCGAATCCGAATCAGGCACGACACGCGAAGAGATGCACAAATTTGCGAAGCTGCTGGGCGAAGCAAAGTCGGCAATTTTCGTTTGGTCAATGGGCATCACGCAACACCGCAACGGCGTTGCAAATGTGCGAGCCATTGCCGATCTGGCTTTGACTCGCGGCTTTCTTGGAAGAAAGAATTGCGGGCTAGTACCAATTCGCGGACATTCAGGCGTGCAAGGTAGCGCGGAGGTCGGCGCGGTGCCAAATCTTTTTCCCGGTAGTGTTTTGGTTGACCAGGCGGGCGCAGAAAAATTCAAAGCGCTTTATGGCTTCGAGGTTCCCGCTTGGCGCGGCATCAACGCAGTTGACATGATTGATGCAGCACATGAAAATTCCATTGATCTGTTTTATCAAATCGGCGGCAATTTTCTGGAAACGCTTCCCGAACCGGATTATGTAAGAGAAGCCGTCGAGCGAATCCCTCTTCGCGTTCATCAAGACATTGTGCTTTCACCGCAAATGATGATCGAGCCACTTGATACGGTATTGCTTTTACCGACGCAGACCCGATATGAGCAAAGAGGCGGCGGGACGGAAACATCAACCGAGCGGAGGATTATTTTCAGTCCCGAAATTAAGGGGCGTCGAATTGGCGAATCGAAACCCGAATGGGAAATCCTCATGCTGATTGCCGAAAAAGCGCGACCTGAAAAAGCTAACTTAATCCACTTCGATGACGCCCAAGCGATTCGCAACGAAATCGCCAGAGCCGTTCCGCTTTATGACGGCATACAGAATTTGCAGCAGCAAGGCGATATGGTGCAATGGGGCGGGCAGAGATTATGTGAAGAGATTGACGAAGACGGAAGTCCAATCACACGATTCAATACAGAAGACGGACTGGCGAATTTTTACCCCATTAACCTTGAAGAAAAAAACGTTGAGGGCAAGTTCCGCCTTTCGACACGTCGCGGCAAACAGTTCAACAGTATGATTCACAAAAAAGTTGACCCGTTGAATGGCGCGAAACGTGAAGATGTTTTGATGAGCAAAGCGGACGCGCAAAGATTGAGTGTCAATTCTGGTGATCGGATTATCTTGCGAAGCGGTGTTGGCGAGTTACGAGGGCGATGTTTCATCGCGCCAATTGCCGAAGGCAACGTGCAAGTCCATTGGCCCGAAGGCAATGTTTTACTTGAGCGCGGCGAATGCGACCCCGAATGCGGCATCCCTGATTACAACACGCTTGTTGAGATAGAACGCGAAATATGAATCGTTTTAGTCAGTAGAAAATCTATCTGTCCATAAAAAAAAGCGGCAAAGTATGCACCTTGCCGCTTAAAACTGCAATTCAGGGGACATCCAAAGATATTTATTTTTTCAACATCGCCGCTTTTCCTGCCGCATCGGGCTTGGCCAGTTGTTGAGCATCATAGGTGTAATCTACAAAGCCAATCATCATCTCGTCATACGTCGGATCGCCAAATCGCACGGGCTTTGTCGTATCAGGGTTGTATTTGTTCTTCGTTGAATTATCGAAATGTGCGACAACTTCAATGCGCGTTCCCTTCGGCAACGCCTTCGGTTGCTTGAGGTACTAATTGCTCTGCCACTTGAAGCTGTAGTTGGGCACGTTAATCAACACCTCAGACTTGCCATCAGGATAATGGGCAATCATTTTCATAGCCTTGCCGCGCAGGTGCATATGCGGCATCAAGCCATAAATATGCGCGTCCTGATTGAAGGTATAACAGGCCGTGACTTGATGATTGTCAGCGCCGGGGGGAATCTGGAAGTGATAATTCACAACCATTTCCGTGTGCAGCTCTTTGTTGGGTGGTGTCTTCGCTATGTAGAGACCGACGCTTGAGCGATCTTTCTCTACCTTTCCGGTTGTTCGTGAATAGTGCATCTGAAGCACAATGGTTGCCCCTGCGGGAATCCTTTTGGCAGCGCCGACGGGCCAGGCAAATACATCGCTTCCGGGAGCTTCTCCACCAAGCATTCCGGTTGAGTCGTCTCTCATCGTGCCGTCCATTAAAATCCCTGCGCCACCCTCCGCTGTGGCGCAGCCGTTATCAAAGACGGGCGCATCAGGTTTTGTACGCGTCAGCGAACCTTCTTGTGTAAACGCCAATTTCTTTTTGAAGTTTTCAATCATCTCTTTCGTAGGGGTAAAAGCGCTCTTTACAGTCTTACGCTGCGGTGGCTGCACGAAGGCAATAATGTGATGAACGATTTTGCGATTGCCAGGAATAGATTCGACGGCTTGCACCCAGACATCTTCTTTGAAGTTGGTGGGTATATTTTTATAAACGTATTCGTCAGTCCCTTCAGCGCTGAGAGTATATTCTTCTGGCATGGTTAAAATGATGTCAGGCGTGCCATTTCGCCACTTCTCATTGTATTCGGGTGCCTTCGGCAAATCTTTCAGGTTGCCTTCTTTCGCGCCTTGATCTACCCACGCAACGATCGTGTTGATGTCTTGTTGAGATAGTCTTCGATCATTGGAGAACTCGCCATGTTTCGGATCCGCATGCCAGGGTGGCATCTCTTTCGATATAATTTTCTCTTTTATGGAGCGCGCCCAGGGTCGTGTTTCTTTGTACGATGTCAAAGCGAACGGTGCCATATCGTTGGCTCTGTGACAGACCACACAGTTCGCATTAAAAATTTTTGCGATATCTTTTGTGTAGGTGACGTTTTTCAATTTCGAGTTATTGGCTTGGCTACTGTTTGACCCTGTAAACATAACCAGAGCAGCCAGCAATATTACTGCGCTTAAGACGACAACTTTTTTCATCGAAGAGAACTCCTTGAATGGTTTTCCGAGCATCGTTTGAGACTACGAGCAAATTATACATGTGGTTCCCAAGAAAATGAATCTTATTCAGCTTTTTTTCAATATTCAAATTATTCTACGACACGAATGCAGAATCGAAAAATTCGCGGGCTACCCTTATGCACTCTTGCGCTGCAAGGCTTTCGCTGTGCGGGCTATGTTTGCCTTCTTCGATCAAGCGGATAAGAATATGCGGAAGCTGTTGTTGAACAGTTGCAAGTTCGTCAGGTTCGGTTCGCGGGTCTTGCTTTCCGTGAATGAATACGGCGTTGGTTTTTAGTTGCGCGAGTCTTCCGTCGTACAAATCATCTTTTTCATGTTTGCTCTCTTCGGCAATCTTCGACCAGGCAGTGCCATTGATTTCGATTAATTTCCTCCAATAATTTTCTCCATGAGCATTTGCAAGTATGTGTATGACCCGATCGCCGAGTTGGGCTGGGTCTCGCATCATGGTTTCAAAAAAACCCTGGGAGGCGGGTTTGAATTTATAATAATGGAACGCTTCCAGGATAATTCCGAAGAATCTTTCGGGCGCAGTTAAAGCCATCTTTGCGGCAATCACTGCGCCGTCGCTGTGTCCCCACAAAAAGCTTTGCTCAATATTGAGGGCGTCAAGGAAACGCAGCATCTCTTCGGCGGCGTGATTATGAAAATCCGAAGGCATCGTGTCAATACGCGCAGAGCGACCGTAGCCAGAACGATCAGGGATCAAGATTTTGAAATGTTTACTGAATGCTTCAATCTGTTTATCGAAAGGATAAATTTCATATCCCCATCCGCCGTGTAAAAAAATAAGCGGCACACCGCTCCCCGCTTCTCGAAAATAGAGTTGAAGGTTAGTTTGATTCGGCGCTAAAGGCGATTCGTTAATCTGTATGAATGGCAAGGCGACCCCTCTAGTTAGTGAATAGTGAACAGTGAATAGTGAATAGTGAATAGTGGGTAAGGGGTGTAATTGTCGAATGATTATTTATCGCTTTTAAATTGCAAGCAAAATTTTATATCCCCATTTTTCACTATTCACTATTCACTGTTCACTATT
>JANMSG010000480.1:0-4004 GCA_031389065.1 Acidobacteriota bacterium
CTGGGCTGCGGACCTGGGCAGGTTGCGCGCTTCCTGCACGAGTGTGGAGTGAATGTTTGTGGCATAGATTTGTCGCAAGGTATGATAGAGCAGGCGCGTCGTTTGAATCCCGAAATTGAATTCAAACAAGGCGATATGATGGCGCTGAAGATTGAGGATGAAACATTCGGCGGAATCGTCGCTTTCTATTCAATCATTCACATCGCACGCGACGCAGTTGAGCTTGCCTTGCAGGAGTTGAAGAGGGTTCTGAAGCCAACAGGCTTGCTTCTACTATCCTTTCATGTCGGCGACGAAGTGATTCATCTGGATGAATGGTGGGGCAAGCGCGTTTCTGTGGATTTTACATTCTTCCAGCGTCAGGAGATGGAAGGCTATTTGAAAGCAGCGGGCTTTGCCATCGAAGCGGCGATTGAAAGACCCCCCTATGAAGGGGTTGAGCATCCGAGCCAGCGCGTCTATATTTTCGCGCGGAAGGCGGATTAAATTTGTGCGTCAAGCTGTTTTGTTTCAACACGCGAAGGCAGCAACAAAAAAAGCAACACGACGGCAAGTGCAGACAGTATCGCTGCGAAATAGAAGGTTGCTTGCGAATTTATTTTGTCCCACAACGTGCCGCCTATAAAGCTTGCGGCGATTTGCGTGATACCGTTGACCGCCGAAAAAATGCCAATAGCGGTTGCGCGTCCTGCTGTACCTGCGGTGTCAATCGCCAAAGCTTTTGCGGCGCCATCGGCAAAAGCAGGGAACAAACCGTACAAAGCGAACAAGGGCCACATCATCCACACCTGATTTGCCGCGCCGAATCCCAAATAGACCAGCGCGTAAATCGCGTAGCCGATGAGCAGCACATTTCGCCTGCCGAATTTATCGCTTGCCGTTCCCGCAGGCATTGAAAAGAGCGACGATATGGCATTAAATAGCGCGTAAGCCAATATCGTCCAGGTTGTTGCAAGACCTAGTTCCTGAGCCCGCAAAATGAGAAACGAGTTTGCCGAATTGGCTAATCCGAAAACCGCAGCGACGATCAGAAAAAGTTTGAATTGTCGGGTCAACCCTTTGAATGACAAGCCGTTGACTTTTGCTTTTGCTGCTTCACGCGGTTCGCGCACGGCAAGGATCATGAGCGCCGCGAGAAAAGCGGGTATGCTGGCGATGAAGAAGATGCTGCTCACACTCACATTCAAGCCGCCGACTAACGCCAGACAAATTAACGGTCCGATGACAGAGCCTAAATAATCCATCGCTCTGTCGTACCCGAAAACTCTGCCGCGTTGCGCATCGGAAGCAGCTTCAGCAAGTAGCGCTTGTTTCGGCGCCGAGCGAATGCCTTTGCCTATGCGGTCTGCGCCGCGCGCCGCAAACGCCACAGTCCAGGTGGACGCCAGACCGATAGCTGGACGCGACAAGGCGGAAAGCAAAAAGCCTACAAAGGCTATGGACTTTCGCCTGCCCAGGCGGTCTGAAAGCCAACCTGAAATGATCGGCACGATGTTGGCTATGCCGTTGGTTACGCCTTCAATCAAACCGATGATGGTTGCGGGCGCGTGCAGAAATTGCGTCAGAAAAATCGGCAGCACAGGATAAATCATCTCGCTGCTGGCATCAGACAACAGGCTCACCAAGCCTATGATCACCGCGCTTCTCGAAAGCTTTTCCTTTAATGGTTTGTCGGTTGTATTGGCTCTAGGAGTTTTGGGCATTGGATGAATGTAATTTTGCCTTTTTCTGATTGCCGCGATTTGGTTAAAACATCTCTCCAAATGTGTAAATGATTTTGTGATGATGTGCAGACGATTGCGGCGGATTGCCGGGTCGCGCGCACAAAGCCGTTTGCATCCCTGCCGCTTGTGCCGCATCAAGTTCAGCGACTACATCTGAAAAGAAAATGATTTCCTGTGGCGCGTGTTGCAGATCGTCGGCAATGCGCCGATAACTTTCTGCCTCTCTTTTTGCGCCCAGGTTGGTGTCGAAATAGGCGCTGATGAATTTTGTTAAATCGCCTGCCGCTGTGTGCGCGAAAAGAAGCTTTTGCGCCAACACACTGCCAGATGAAAAGATGGCAATCGTCTTTCTCTGATTGCTCCATTTGATGAGAGCAGGCGGCACATCTGCAAAGACTTCGCTGAGCAAATCCCCTCTTTGATAGCCTTGCTGCCAAAGCTTTCCTTGCAGCGTTTTCAGCGGCGTAGATTTGCGGTCAATATCCATCAACCAGTAAAGATAAGCCGTCACAGATGCCAATTCCGCTTCCGGCGACTGGCTTGTAATCACAGGGGGACTTAGGTTGTTGGCTAAATCTTGCGAGTTTTCTTCGCGCAGTTGTTCGATCATCGAGCGCACCTCATCGGATGAAAAATTCTGCGAGAGATACTCTTGCAAACGCTTTCGCGCATAAGGAAACAACGTTTGATAAACGAAATCTATCGGTGTAGTCGTGCCTTCAATGTCGAGCAATACAACTTGAAATGAATGGTTGACGGATGCTGTCATAGTTGATCAATTCAAGTTGCCAGTGGCTAAATGCCCTGAAAGGGCAAAGGAGATTAGCCTGTGGTAAAGCCGCAGGAGTTGTGGCAAAGTGTGGTTCCGCGCACTGGAAGTGCGGAGGATTTTTCCTTCCCTCTGCTGGGACTTTGAAATTTTACAGACCTTGCGTCTAGTGGCTATCGCATTGCCTAATCTCTGTTGCGCCTGTGGCGTTCTCTGAATCACTGGCAACTTTAGGTGTATTAAATTATTGGCGGCGGCGCAGCGAAAAAAGACGCACCCAAACAAAGCGGTTGATATTTTTTGTCCGTTCCGCTGTCTGTATAATTCGGAGTCCATCCCGCAGGGTCTTGAAACAAACGAATCGCGCGAATGCGTTTATCGGCGCAGAGATTGAACCAATGCAGAGTTCCTCGCGGCACACGTACAAGATCGCCCGCTTCCACTTCGATAGCCAATACCGCGCCTTCTGGCGGATGGATGTGAAAAACCCCGCGACCTTCGATGATGAAGCGCACTTCGTCTTCATCGTGCCAATGCTCACTTCTGAATTTAGCAAGCATGGCTTCGAGTCCAGGCGTTTCGCCGTTTACATCAATCACATCGGCTGTAACATATCCGCCTTGCGCTTTCAGCTTTTCAATTTCCGTTCCATACGCTGCAAGGATTTCTTCGGCAGGCGCAGTCGCCGCAAGCGCGTTTGGGGCTTCCCATCTCTCATAGGAAATGCCTATGTTCGCCAAATATTCTTGAATCGCCTGGGTCTCTTTGATCTCACGATTTTCGTCGGGAATTGTAACAATAGCCATAATCTTTCCTCCTTCGTCTCGTCTCTAGCGATGAGTGCGACCCATCACTTCCAAGAGAAACTCGAAAATTTCTACGTGGCGTTTGGCGGCAGCCAAATCCACTCCCCAAGTATAAAGCCCATGCCGCCGCAACAAAAATCCATGGGCGTTGGGATTGTGTCGCAACACTTCTTCAACCGTTTGCGAAAGCGTGTCGTACTCCTGAGAATTTTCAAGTATCGGCAACCATTCTTTGTGTTCATGTGTGCGCACGCCTTCAAACCCTTTGAGCATCTCGAAGCCTTCGATTGTCACGCCACCAGCGTCACCGTAAGCGTCCGAGATGATCGCGCTCCAAACTGAATGGGTATGCAGAACCGCGCCTGCTGCATGCATTCGCACAATCGCAAGATGCAGAGAAGTCTCAGCCGATGGGCGACCGTTGCCTTCTAAAACTTTGCCGCTTCCATCAATCTGCAAAAAATCTTTTTCGCTGAGCGCCCCTTTGTCCAAGCCGCTCGCCGTGATGACCAACCGCAGAGGCGCGCAATTCAACACCGCGCTGAAAGTATCAATGGGAACATCAATGACCGCCTGAAGCAACATGCGATCTGGTTGGGTGCTCCGGTGAGCGCTACCGACTAAAAGGCATTCGCCAATCGCCATCGGAATACTGACGTCGTCGGTAGCTACGTCGTCTTTGCCGTCATCGTCGATTGGAACTTG
>JANMSG010000515.1:0-2828 GCA_031389065.1 Acidobacteriota bacterium
TCTGA
The DNA here is from genome assembly GCA_031389065.1 of Acidobacteriota bacterium. Lineage (GTDB taxonomy): Bacteria > Acidobacteriota > Blastocatellia > UBA7656 > UBA7656 > JACQDB01. The sequence continues at coordinate 6 of JANMSG010000515.1, forward strand.
AAGAGCGTTATTCGATAGCCCAGCGCATCGCGCTGGGTGAATCCGCCGAGTTAAGTCTCAAGCCCTGAAAGGGCGAAATCAGGTGTTTCGCCCTTTCAGGGCTTGGAAAAACCATCGAATTGGTGACCCAGCGCGATGCGCTGGGCTGTTGAATTTCGCACCTTCGGCGCTTTTCAACACATTTTCAAAAAGTGTCCAGACATCAGCTATTGTCATCTATTCCGGTCACAATAAGTTATTACTCTTCTATCAGATATTTTCGTCCCAAAGAGACAACTCAATGATGTCAAAGGAAACTACTTCACCAACTTCAGGGACATTGTTTTCTATTTCGTCAGACATAAGAGTTATTAAAAAATCTCCAGCAGCTACCACTATGAGAGTTTGTTTCTCTTTGTCCGCAAGTGGCAACACTGATCGCACTTGTCCAACAAAGTGAAAGTTCCCATCTTTGGATAAAGGTACCAATGAGGCAGTATGAATTGAATCATCGCCGTGCCTTTGAAAGTTTTCAATTCTATCGTGATTGGCCTCAGTGAAAAATGTTTGTCCGCAAAGCTGAGAGACTGGGTCGGGGTTGGATGGGACAAAGATTGCGCGACCACAAACACACTCTGATTTGAAGTCAATCCAATATCCCTGCACCGGTTTGTAGCCTATTGTTATCGCAGAGTCACTGAATACTTGTTTCACCGTTATAATCATATTTTGAATTTATCGCGGTATCTAAAGTCAGGCAACATCGCTTCCCTGGGGCTTCTCGCCAATTTCAATAACTTCGATTGTTCCTAAATCCTTCCAATTTTCCAGCCATACCTGAAATAACGAAGGATCATTGGTTTCCATCAACTGAAAGCACCTGTCTCCATCGCTTTCGAGCCAGCTATTTAGATAGGCCAAGCCTTCGGGCAACATCCTGCCTCGCGTGTGGAAACGTTCGTAGACCTTTTCTTTGCAGCCTGGGAAAAATGTTTCAACTACCATGTATTGCTTCATAATCTTCCTTCTGGATGTTTAATAAGTGTGAGACCTGAAAAACCGGGCAGCGATATTTATCTGCAAGCCTATGTTATGAATCCTCTGTCAGTTTTGCATCTACACTCATATTATAAAAGCGCATATTCATCGGGCTGCTTTTCAATCGCTCAACTGTGCGTCGCACATCTTACCTCTTTCAATATGATTGACGCAAAATGCGAAAGAAACATTTCAAAAAACACCTGGCTCATCAACGGGCTTGCTCCATTGCGCGTACCCGAAACTTCCCCCTGCATACATAAATCGCGTGTGTTTGCCCAGTATGGCATTGCCGCACTCGCTCATTGCTTAAAATCGGCGACAAGGCGATTCACAGGCATAGGTCAGTGCAGTGGACTGGTGACGACAATGTGTTTGACACAAAACATTCGGGTATCTAATAATGACGTGCGTTCTTCCGGTTTTGTAATTCTATCTCTGTTTTATATGGGATATTCAAGGGGAGTCAGAGGTGGTATCACAAATCGAATTTGATAAGATGGTTCAAGATTATAACTCCGATTATACTTTGTTATTAACACGCGCAAGTATTCGCCATTATGATTGTTTGATTACGTCCTGGTTTGTTCTGAAGGACTTCTACGATGTCATTATTATGATTTTTGAACGGAGTAATTTGATCTACAGAGAGATACCTTATCCCTTCACTTTTCGTGGTAATGATGTCTTATTAACCCATCTGGGTTTTGACCAAACGCAGAGGCACAATATCTATGAATTTCTCGATATTACCAAGGCAACTTATGGCAAAGAATTTGAGCAGTGTATAGAGGAGGGTTCGATAGCGATGTGCGCTCAAATCAAAGGATGAGAGGGAGGGAGTTATGAGGCAAACCGCGATTTCAGATGCAATTAAAGGAAGCATCAAAGAATTGACAGAAGCGTGGATGACATCGGTAAAAGAAGATCAAAGAATTTCTTCTAATAAGGAATTGTCTCAAGTTGAATTAATGGATCATGTGCCGGAAATGATTGATGAAATTTGCAGTTTGATAAAATGGAATCAACAACCCCACTCAAAAAACACGCACGAAGCCCGAGCCAGTGTCTATACCAGAGTTCATCAAGGTTACAGGGGACGTGACCTGATGCGTGAGATCTCACTATTGAGGTTGATGCTGTTAGAATATCTCGCCACTGCCTCTGCTGAAATTTTGCTTAACCTCACCCTTGATGAGTACGCCAAGACGGCAAAAATAATCAATCTTTATCTGGATGAAGAGATGCAGTATGCGATTTCCGTATACATCAGTTTGAGCAAACAATCCCTTACTAAGTAAACAGGTAAAGATAATTTAATCCCATTTGTCTATCACCCGCTTCGCGGGCTTGCGTCACTATCGCGTATCTTAACCCGGCGCTAACGCACCGTGCTTTATGCTTTCGCCTGCTGTCGCAGGCTCTAAAACATTTGTCAAACAACTCATCGCATAAACTTGCGGCGAATCGCCAACGCCAGCAGCGCCGCTTGCAAAGGACCGAACACCGCTTCAATAGCTACGAAGGCAGATGCCAAATCTGTTGTTGGTTTGGGGTCAGGTCTTTGGAAAGTCATAACTGCAAGGCTGTAACTCAAGGCACGACCAAATGAAAATGGTTCAAAGATGTAGTAAAGCGATGCAAAAACAAACCAGAGCGCAAATAAAATAAAGAATGCGCGTCCAACTCGTTCGCCGTAGCCGCTTAAAATCAGATAGAACAAGCGAAGCGTTTTGGAAAAGCTCCAAGTCTTTCCGCTCTGAAAACTCTTTTTCTGTTCTCGCCAAATCTCCGGCAATCTTGCGG
>JANMSG010000531.1:0-3177 GCA_031389065.1 Acidobacteriota bacterium
CTCGCTAAATTAGCGGAAACCATAGGCGCAGAATTTATTGGCAACGCAAATGCAACGATCAGCCGCGCTCAAGCATTTGAAGTGGCACAGGAAGGTGATGTCACGTTTGCTGCGGATGCGACATATCGCGCGCGCGTCAATGATTCCAAGGCGAGTGCCGTGATCGTTGCTCCGCCGGTTATAGAAAATTCCAACGTAAATTTATTAATCGCAAAGAATCCGAAACTCGCTTTTGCTCGCGCCATTCAAGCGCTTCATGGTATGTCTTATCAGCCAACAGGAATCAGCGAGGATTTAATAAAAGGTGAAGGCTGCGTTTTGGGCGAAGATCCCTCAATTTACCCGCGAGTCACTTTAGGACACGGAGTTGTGATCGGCAATTGTGTGACGCTGCATCCTGGAGTTGTGATCGGAGACCGTTGTCAAATCGGCAACCATACAATTATTCACGCCAATGTTTCTGTTTATGCCGATTGCAAAATTGGCAGCCGCGTTATTATTCATGCCGGAACCGTGATTGGTGCTGACGGTTTCGGATTTGTTCCTGATGAAAAAGGGGAGCAAGTGAAAATTCTTCAACTCGGTCGCGTGATTATTGAAGACGATTGCGAAATCGGCGCAAATTGCGCCATTGATAAGGGGGGATTCAATGATACAGTTTTGAAACGTGGCGTGAAATTGGATAACTTAATTCAAGTTGGGCATAATACACAGCTTGGCGAGAACACAGTGGTTGCGGCGCTGGTGGGGTTTTCAGGCGGCACAAGAGTTGGTCGCAATTGCATAATCGCAGGACAGGTTGGAACCCATCCGCACATCACGATTGGTGACAAAGCGATGATTATAGGGCAAGCGGGCGTGACAAAAAATATTCCCCCAGGTGCAGTGATCGGCGGGATGTCGCAAGATTATCAATCCTGGCGACGCTCTCAGGTCATATTTTCAAAGCTGCCGGAGTTGAAGGAAAGATTGAGAAAAGTTGAAAAGGCGGTAAAAATAATTGTAAATAATAAAGAGGCGGCTAATGAATAACGCCTTTATCAGAAAGAGTTTTTTATGAGCGCTGAAAAAGTAGCAATAAAACAAAAGAGCATTGAACAAAAAGTTTTGAACAAGTTGAAAACTTTACCTCTTGATAAAAAACAGGAGGTTTTAGATTTTGCAGAATTTCTGGAAAGTAAGAACTTTGCAAAAAGTCAGCGCACTAGCCTGAGAGGCTTATGGAGTGACTTAAAAATTAACATTACTGAAGAAGACATTGAGGAAGCTCGACGAGAAATGTGGGACAACTTTCCCAGAGAGGATTTTTAATGGCTTCTGTTGTCGCTGATACACACGCGATTATTTGGTATCTGCTCTCTTCGCCAAAACTTTCACAAGTCGCGCTTGACGCTTTTGAAAATGCAATAAATGCAGCAGACCCAATTTATGTTTCTTCCATCTCATTGGTGGAAGTAGTTTATTTAGTGGAAAAGGAAAGACTGCCTAAAATTGCATTGACAAGATTGATTAAGGCTTTGACTAAGAACAATACAGGATTTGAAATCTATCCGCTTAATCTAGGTGTGGCTCTAGCAATTAGAAAAATCTCAAGGGCTTCGGTTCCTGATATGCCAGATAGAATTATTGCCGCAACGGCTCTGCATTTAAAAATGCCGCTTGTGACGCGAGATAGTAAAATTCAAGCCTCAGCAATCATCACACTTTGGTAAACACACATGGAAACAATTTTAGATATAACCCAAATTCAAGCGATCTTGCCGCATCGCTATCCTTTTTTGCTGGTTGACAGAATCATCGAGTTTGAAGAAAACAAGCGCATCGTCGGCATTAAAAATGTCACGCTTAACGAGCCCTTTTTTCAAGGTCATTTTCCTGGCGCGCCCGTGATGCCGGGCGTTTTGATTATCGAAGCGATGGCGCAAACGGCAGGCGTATTGATGCTTGGCAAGATTCCCGACCGTGATACAAAATTGGTTTTTTTCACGGGCATAGATGGCGCGAAATTCAGAAAGCCTGTGGTGCCGGGCGACCAATTGCGCATGGAGTTAACCGTTTTGAGATATAGACCGCGCTACGTCAAATTGAGTGGTGCAGCTTATGTTGAGGGTGTGCTGGTAGCCGAAGCCGAAATCTCTTCTTCGCTCGTTGACCGCAGCACGGTTGAACATAGTGGCGATGTCAATCGAGCTGTCTTCAAGCCGGGTGAAAAATAAATCGTGGAGCAAATTATCAACTGGCTTTGTAAGAGAGCCTAGAGAATCGCAAGTGTCTATTCATCCAACAGCCATTGTCAGTCTTAAAGCAGAGCTCGGTCGAGATGTTTCCGTCGGCCCGTATTCCATTATCGGCGACGAGGTGATTTTGCACGATGATGTTCAAGTCGGCAGTCATTGCGTGATCGAAGGACCCGCAGAATTTGGCAAAGGCAATATCTTTTTTCCGTTCGTTTCCGCAGGGCAAGCGCCGCACGATTTGAAATACCGAGGCGAGAGAAGTTTGCTTCGCGTCGGCGAGCGAAATACCTTCCGCGAGTTCAGCACCTATCATCGTGGCACAGAAGGCGGCGGCGGTTTAACCGAAATCGGCTCTGACAATCTCTTCATGGCTCAATGCCATGTCGCTCACGATTGTTTCATAGGCAACCACGTCATCTTCGCAAACAGCGCCTCGCTTGCCGGTCATGTCATTATTGAAGACTACGCGACCCTTGGCGCGTTTTCAGGTGTGCACCAATTTTGTCGTGTTGGCAAACACGCCTTTATCGGCGGCGCTTCCATCATCGTAAAAGACGCTTTGCCATATGCGCGCTCGGTAGGCAATCACGCGAAATGCTACGGACAAAACACCATTGGTTTGCAACGGCGAGGATTTTCCAAAGAAGAAATACGCCGCATCTCTCACGCCTTCAAGCTGCTTCTGGCATCGAAACTCAACACCACACAAGCGCTTGAAAAAATTAAGCAGGAATTGAGCGGCTACCCGGAAATAGATTATTTGATTCAATTCATCGAATCATCTGAACGCGGAGTTACCAAATAGGTGCCAGGTTCAAGGTACTAGGTGTTAGTTCTCCGAATTCTGATAAACCTAAAACCTAAAACCTAAAACCTAAAACCTAAAATGAAATACGGATTGATAGCGGGCAACGGAAGATTCCCAATGATGGCGCTTGAA
>JANMSG010000549.1:0-9133 GCA_031389065.1 Acidobacteriota bacterium
CTCAGAAGGTACTGGAAATCAGCCGCGTTGAGATTCGTCCCGCTATAGACGATTCTACGGGGCGCGACTCCTGCTACAAGCGCCGCGTGCGCGTCTCCAGGCGTGTTGGCGTGAATACCAGCGCCGAGTTCAACTAGCAGACGCACGAGGTAAGCGTTCTTATTGCAAACGATGGCGTAATGAAAATCTACCGGTTCATAAGGAAAGGCAGCGCGGAAATCATCAAAGGCGTGGCGCACCCGCTCGGCTTCATAGAGATAAAGCGGGCTGCCGAATCGCGCCAGCAGGTCGGATGCCATTGCTGCCGTCAGCGATAAGTTGGTATCTACGGTCTGCATCAGGGCTCGCTATGATTTTGAAAAATGGAAATGACTCAGGGCGGGACTCTATCATCGAGATTTTTTTGCGTCAAGCGTGCGAGTTTACGACGGTAGTCACTTTTAAGTCTCCAGACTCTAAGGCTTGTTCATGTGAGTTATGCCAAATTGAAAGCACAACGCATCAATTATCTCTTCCTTGAGTTCAGACTCATCAAGCTTTCCAAATTCACGTTTGAGTCTTTGCTTATCAAGCGTTCTAACTTGGTAGCACAACACAATTGATTCAGATGTTAAACCAGCAGTGCCTATGGGTACTGATGCTTCATTGGGATAAATTCTACGATTGTGTTTTCGTGAAGTGATTGGCAGCACATTGACCACAGGCAATATGTCATTTAGCGAAGTTTCGCTGATGACCAAAACAGGACGGGTTTTCCCTTGCTCCGAGCCAATCACAGGATCAAGATTTGCCAGCCAGACGCTCCATTGAGAGACATTCATATCTACTCCTCAATCGCATCGGCGTATGCAAAATCTTCCATTGCTTCGTTGAGATCAGCAAGAAATAAAGGATCATTTACGGCTTCGCGCATAGCAGACATTTTTTCTGCGATATTTGTTGGTGCAGACTTAAAAATCACAATGACCTCTGCTTCTTCATCAGCCGTCGCAGAATCGGGAAGTTGAATATGAATCTGCTTATCGGCAGGAATTTTGATTATGTGTTTAATAGCTTCCATAGTTTCCTCAAATGTTAAAACGATACACCAGTTTATTTAAGCGCAAATCTTTTTTCAGATGCAAAGAATTTCTCTTATTTTAGCAAACGAGAAATCAAGATGCTTCTTTTTTGTACCGTAAGCGGATTTGATTGTCCGCAGTCATCAAACGGTTACCGTGCAATAAACTCTTTCACATTCTGGACCTGCTCAATGTTTAGTTCCCAGAATACACCTTGAATTGTTTTGTCTTCTCTGCGACTAGAGATAGCGTCAGCAGACCAATCCAAATCAAATATGCGCGACCAACTCTCTTCAATTTGCTTGTGGTAGTTCAGATCAGGTAAGGGCGTAGTTCTATGAAAGCATAATCCTGCTTTTGCAAGTTCAGTTTTAAATGACTCGCCTGCTCTTTCAGATATGGGTAAATACCAATAATTTAGAACGTAGTGCCATAGCTCGAAATCTGACAGAAGCACATTCTTCTCGTCTACTTCGATCTCGATACGAATTCCGTGGCTGCCTTTCGGTAGATGTGCTGTACTCCGCAAGTCCGGCCTTCTTTTATTGTGTCCTTGCCACTGATACCATGCCCAAATTGGATACGAACAATCTGTAGGGGGCTTTCCAATCCGCTCGTGCATTCGCGTCGCCAGCCAGTTATAGGCTGGTAACCTGTAGTCCTCAATCAAGGACGGATCGGCGTGTAATACACCCGTCCTTTGCAGCGCATTCCAGGCTTCAATGGTTTGGATAGTCCACAATCTCATACCGCTAATTCTAATGTGAAACCTATATCTATCACTGGGATCAGGCAAGGGTTTAACAACAGTTATGCGCGGGATTGATCAATCCCGCGCATCCCTTTGTTCTACTTCTCAGCGCAACCTTATCGCTGCTTCACGACATTGATTGAACCGTTGTTTGCGCCATTGCCTGCGGCGGGGGCGTCGAGTTGCAATCTATCGCGGAACAAATTCAGCAACAACATTGTGCCTATGCCGCCTGCGCCGTCGCCTGTACCGCCAGATGCCATCACGTCCGGCGTGATGCGCACACCATTTTCGCCGATCACTCGCAAGGTCTCAACCAGGGCGACACCTTGCGCGCCGATGGCGTTGACCTGTTCGGCATAAGCCACACCTTGCGCTTCACCCATCAGGCGGACTTTTTCGGCTTCGGCTTTACCGGTTGAAAGAATGTAATGCGCTTCGCCTTCGCCTTCGGCTTTGCGTTGCTCTGAGCGCTTGCCGGCGATTTCTACGCCGACGGTTGCTTCCATCAAATCTTTTTGATTATCGGCGTGCGCTTTCGTCCTCTCCAGTTGAATGCGCTTTTCTTCGGCTTCGCGTTGCGCGTTGTACATATTCTGACGCTGCTCCGCGAGAATCTTTTCCGTCTGCGTCTTCATTAACTCTTCCGGCAGGCGTATGTGACAGATCAAAACATTTACTACATCAACGTGATACTTGAGCAGGTGCATTCTGACGCGAGCCTCGGCGCGTTCCTGCTCTTCGTGACGGTTTTGCAGATAGGCCATCGCCGAAGATTCCGACGCCTGATTGCGGAAGATGGAATCAATCAAGGGGTGCATTACGTTTTGGACCAGGCTCTCAATTGAGCCAATCTTTGCCACCATAAACGGCGCGTCTTCCGGCTTGACGCGAAAGACCACGCGCACCTCAAGCTGCATCGTAAAGCCGTCTTTCGAGATGACTTCAAACGGGTTGAAGGTGTTGTCCACTTCCCCGGTCGTCCATTCAACGGTCTGATTGGTTGTCGGAATCACGATCGGAGAAACTGCCAGCGTGTTGACGTAGTAACGACCTGGCCCTACGACCATCTCTTGAATGCCGCGAAAACCTTCCGGCACAACGTAGGCTTCGTGTGCGCCGCCATCCAGACGGTCATCGGCAGGATCGCTCAGGTTCAGTTCCGCTTCGATCTCTTTCACCGTGCGGTCGTCATCATCAAGCTGGTCGAGTCTGGCAACGGCTTGCGACAGTTGCTCTTTTTCTTCGCGCTCCAAACGCTCGCGCACCTTTTCAGCCATGCGGCGCCGCACCTCTTCTGAAGGGTCTTTGCCGGTGTTGGAAACGATCACTGCGACTTCGCCGGGCTTCACCTCTCTGGCGGTTTCGGGAATTACTTTAAACAACATAGGGTTCACATAGTAAGTACCCGGCAGAAGGATATCTTTTTGCGGCCCGCGTTGACCGCCGCGAAGTATGAACTCGTTGGCATCCTGAAAATTGTCGTGACCTTCGACAGGAGTCGCCACGTAATCACGCGGGTCTAAGGGCACGCCATCGAGCGCCTCAACCAACCCTATATTGTTTTCGTTGATAATTGTCGCGTCATAAAGTCTCAAAGAAAACAGTCCGGGCTTTTTTTCGCTGCCGCCGATGGGAATGGACTCGGTTAATATGCGATAGGTTCCGGGTGTGAGGATGTCAACCTGCGGTCCCTTTTGTCCGCCCGCGGCGATGAACTGCTCGGAGTCCTGAAAGTTCATATGCCGATCAGTTGCTTTGGCAAGCAAACGACCTGCGTCTAAGGGCGCGCCGTCCGCTGCGTAAATCACGCCGATTTTGCCTTGTGGAATGACCGTCACTTTCGCAATCGAGACACGGAACAGGTACGGATGAATCGGCCACAGTCCCGGCGGCAAGGTACGCAGTTGTATGCCTTTGACGCCGCCTTGTTTGATGTATGCCACGGGGTCTTGGAAATTGTTATGCGCGTTTTGTGCGCGGTCTGGCGCAAAGATTCGTCCGGGAGGCATAGGGTCGCCATCTATGGCTTCGATGATGCCCAGTTCGTCGGTGCCGATTTCTATCAAAGGAGACTTTTGCACAACTTTTTCAAAAGGCCATTTGATGAAATGAAGCCCTGGCTTTAAGACATCGGCTTGAATGCCAACTTCGCCTTCGGTGGCGATGACGCGACCGGGCGGCATCCTGGCGCCAAAATAGCGGCGCTCCTTGATGGCTATCTCTCTTGCGCCGACGTTGACAAAAATTCGCCGCAAAATCGCGACGAACAAAATAAGCCCGATGAACGCGATGATCGCGTAGGGCAGATACTCAGAAATGTTTCTCATGGTGTTCCTCGAATCAAGTTATCAAGCGACAACTTTTTTAGCCGCGCAACGTCGCCGCTAGTGTACGACGAAGCTCGGCCAGGCTGTTTTTCAAAATGAAACCCGCGCCCGAACGCCTGGCTTCCGGCGCAAGCACCCAATACTCGCCTTCCGCTAAAGCGAGAAAATCTTTTGCAGATAATTTTGGCAGCGATCCTTTCTTCCAACTATCGAGAGTCAATTCAATGGCGCGTTGAAGCAAGGCAGCATCGTCAGAGAGAGCGGCTAGATGAAGCATCTGAGCTGTTGATTTATTATCGGGTGAGTTTTTCCAGGCTTCAATCATAATCTCAGCGAGTCGAACATTACTTCTCAACTCTTTGCTTTGTGAAAGGTGCCCGACGAGCTTCTGTAAATTATCCTGACTATCTAATGATTGCGTGATCAATTCGTCTAAAACTTGGTTATAAAACTTCGCGCCTGTGTGTGTGTCATTCAGCGCTTGCAAATCGAAGTGTTTGGCGCGTTCCAGCAAATCCGCGCAGCGCTTTGCTTCAAGGGAGGCTTTTTCTTCTGCGGCAAATTGTTCTGAGCTTTGAATATCGAATAAGCCTGCAAAATTCGTTGGCGCGGGAAGTATATACTCTTGGTTTTCGCTTAGGGAGTTTCGATTACGGCGCGAAATGGCGAAGGCGCCTGCGGCAATCACAAGTAGTAGAATAATAAAAACAGCCAGCATTTTCTTCTGCTCAAAAATTCAATTGAGCTTTTCTCAGTAGAGAATTTTAACTCGTCTTCATCAACGCGAAGGGCGCTTGACGCGCAGAAATATTGTAAGCTGACACGGAGGAAAAGAAAAGTAACCCCTCAGCGGTATTTGCCCCGAAGGGGTGTAGGAGATTAGCCAGTGGTGAAGGCACTGGAATCTTGTTGGGCAAACGCTTCGCGCCCTGAAAGGATGCAGGAGATTTCCCCCGCAAGCCTCCAGCGCTCTTTCAGAGCGCGAGTTTCATCCTTCCTTCACCTTCCAGTGGCTACACCACTGGCTAATCTCCTCTGCGCCTCCGGCGCGAGAACCCAGACATTGCAATTAACGACCGGGCTGAGTAGTTATAAAGAAAATCTTTAAAAGGCAAAAGCTCTGCAAGCAACCTGAGTCACTTACAGAGCCTTTGGGTTAAGCAAAAACAGAAATCAATTTAAAACTAGAATTTCAGCTTGATGCCGACTTGCGCCTGGCGCGGATCGCCAAAGCCTGAGCGTAAGGTGCCATCAAAGTTGAACAGCAAGGGGCGCGGAGCCGAAATCTGATTGGTATTGTTAAACAAGTTGAAGACTTCGAATAAGGGTTCGATGGATACCTTCTCCGTCACCTTGAAGAGTCGTGTCACACGGAAATCGAAAGAGTAAAATTGATTGTTCTTGCGAGTCGTGTTACGCCCGATGTCTCTGCCGTTGGCATAAGGACGGTCGGTACCGCTGATGCCATCACTGTTTGCATCGTTTGGCAACAACACAGACTCGGGTTGTGCGGAACGTGCCTGAAAGATCGTCGTCAAAATAAAATGATAAGGCGCTTCGAAGACGCCAAACGCATTGAAGCGATGACGCTGATCACGGTCTGAATAACCGTACTCGGATTTGAAATCCGTTACATCCGCATAACGGAAGGTGAACGGGTCGCGTTCGTTGTCGTCATCGGAATAATCCCAGCTCAAAACGTAATTGACCTGGAATTGGAAACGGCTCGAAAAGCGCTTGTTGGCGGTAAAGACCAAGCCGCGATAGAGCGAACGCGCCGACGATTCGGTAACCGCAAGTTCGCCTATGCCCGAACCGTCTGCCTTGGCAAAGGGCTGCGGACCATTGAAAATCTTGCGTCCGTCAGCAGCAATTGTGCCGGTAAACGAAGGCCCGTTGCGATTGACGAAACGCGCCAGATGAACCGTATTGGCGTAATTGAATCCTACGCTCACAGAGAGGTCTTTAGACACTTCGCGTTCAACTGCAATGCCCCACTGGAAGGTGCGCGGATTTTGAAAATCGGAAGCGAAGACCCGAACACCCGGATTAAACGGAGAGAAGCTTGCCGTGTCCCCGAAGATGCCTAAATTTGCTGGCGGCGTTGGCAAAAACGGCAGACCACAGCAGGTGAAGATGGTTCCCGAAATCGAGCCATCCGTGTTGCGTGGTCCTGCCAGTTGCAGTCCCGGAACGCGCGCGTAATAAATTCCCGCGTTGGCGCGAACGACGGTCTTCTGATTGTTTGCCGGATCCCAGGCGATGCCGAGTCGCGGTTGCCAGCCTCGCTTTTCATTCGGAATCGTGCCATCGGATGGGAAGCCCGGTGTGCCTACGAATTGCCCGTAGCGCCTTTGATCAAGCGGCAAGATGGGCTGGTCTTGAATCTGCGCGTAGTAGCGCAGACCGTAGCTGATGGAAAGATTGGCGCGCGGCTGCCATTTGTCCTGCACATAAAATTCCGGCTCTTTTTGTGTGAAGGCTTGCGTTCCTGCATCCTCTACGGTGCGACCACCAAGAGGCGCAAATTGCAGATAGAGCAACAGTCCGCCCGAATTGGCAGGGTTTGCTAAATAGTCCTGGAACGCTTCGACAGAGGCAAAGATGTAACGACCTCTGGCAAAACCTACGAAGGTTTGACTGGTGGTTGTGTGGTTGTAATCGAAACCCATCTTGATGGAATGCGCGCCACTGATGATAGAGAAGTTGTCGGTGAATTGATAGCGCTTGTCCACTTGAGGAACCGGCAGGAAAAACGGTCGCCCGAAACGGAAAGTTGTGAACTCGCCGGTCACAGGATCTGTGCCGCCGATTCCTACGTCAGGGATGTCCGGGCCGTCATAAAATCTGGGTCTTGCTTCCCGCGCAAACTGGAAGCGGAATTCGTTCAAAAGTTTCGGCGAAAAAGTGGTCACCAATTGCGTGATGAAAGCATTTGAATTGTCTGTCTCGCGTCCATTGGCGCTGGCTCCAAAGGTCGGAACATCGAAGGTGCCGTTGACCTGTTCGGCATTACTGTAATTATGACGCACGGTCAGCAAATTCGCAGAGTTGATGTTCCAATCAACTTTTCCAAGCAAGGCTTTGGCGTCATTCGTGCGTTCAATGATGCCTTGCTCGTTCGGGCTGTTGAAGCGCGTAGCGAAGATATTGATGAGGCGCGGGTCTATGCGATTTGGTTTCTTGCTGGTACCTTCGCTCTGGTCATATGCGAAGAAGAAGAAAGCTTTGTCGCGTTTAATCGGGCCGCTGAAACTACCTCCGAATTGCCATTGACGAAAATCATCGGTTGGCAGTTGCGCTTTGACGGCATCGGGATTTTGCGAAGTAATCCTTTCGTCGCGCAAAAAGCCGAACAGCGAGCCGTGAAAATCATTGGTTCCCGATTTGGTGACGACGTTGATGAAACCACCCGATGAACGTCCGAATTCCGCAGAGCCGCCATCGTTGACGACTTGAAATTCTTTCACGGCTTCAAGCGATATAGTGAACTGCGGACGTTGACCGCCACGCTGTTCGCCGAAGAAAGGATTGTTGGCGTCCGACCCATCCACCGAGATATTGTTTTGAATTCCCTTCTGACCATTGATAGTAATCTCTGCGCCATCCGGACCTTGAACAATGGAAACGGTTGGCGCGAGTTTGATAAAGCCTACAAAATCGCGTCCATTAATCGGCAGATTTTCCACAGAGCGCCGGTCAACCAGCGTTGATTGTTCGGAGCGCGAAGTTTCAACGACAGGCGGTTCCGTGGTAATGGTCACCGTTTCGGCGGCGCCAGCCGGTTGCATCGTCACGGTCAGATTGACGGTTTTGCCAACCGTGAGTTCTATATTTTCTCCGAGATATTTGGCAAACCCCTGTTTTTGAATTTCGAGAGTGTAGGTGCCAAGCGGTAGCAGCAGGGCGCGATAGCGTCCGCTATCATCTGTGCGAGTGCTGCGCTCAAGCCCTATCTGTTTCTGTTTGACTGTCACCACAGCGTCGGCAATAATTGCGCCACTCTGGTCATAAACAATTCCCTCGATAACACCTGTAGTCGCTTGTGATTGCGCGCTTGCTATCACCTGGACGCTTAAAATTACCAGCAACATAAGAGCCAACAAACACGCTCTGCCAGCAGGGGAAGAAGCGTTTTTAGTATTCATGATTTGTCTCCTCAAGTATTTTTTCATCCCAAAGATGAGCCTGCCTTACAATAGAGCTACAGGCAATTTCGATTCATTACTCGACTTTTTAATTTATATTTACAGGAAATCGCTTACGAAATGATTCCGATTCGTTATAGAGGAAGGAAGATAAAATATCAAGCGTTACGGACGGTTTCACCTGGTTGCCGGTTTTTTTCTGAATCATTACTCTGTTAGAGGCAAGGAAACCATGAAAGTCGAGCCCAGTCCCTCGCCCTCGCTTTGGGCGATGACCTTGCCGCTGTGCAGGTCAACCAGATGACGAACAATTGCCAAACCTAAGCCCAGCCCCTTGTGCTTTCTTCTGTATTCGTTCTGCCCTTGCCGGTAGCGTTCAAAAACGTGTGGCAAAAAATTGGCGCTGATGCCTTTGCCCGTGTCACGGATAGAGACTTGCGCGTCTCCATCCACGCGCTGCAAATTGATGTCTATGCTTCCTCCTTCAGGCGTAAATTTGACAGCGTTGGAAAGCAGGTTCGCGAAAACCTGTTGTAAACGATCCGGGTCGCCCATCACAACGCCAACCGCGTCATCCAACTCCCTATAAAGCTGAATCTGTTTTGCTTCGGCCGCAGGGTGTATCGCTTCCAGGGCGCGCTGGATGATGGCAGACAAATTTACGGCAATCAGGTTCAAACGCAGCTCGCCGTTGATGATGCGCGAAACATCGAGTAAGTCGTCTATCATTTGAGCCTGCGATTGGGCGCTGTGCTCAATGGTTGCCAGCGCCCGCTCGACGGTCTCTGCCTCTACATTGCCCGAGCGCAGAATTCGCGTCCATCCGAGTATGGCGTTGAGCGG
>JANMSG010000552.1:0-7746 GCA_031389065.1 Acidobacteriota bacterium
AAAACGCCAAGAGATATTTGCTTCACCTTCATCATAACCCTCGCTTCTCCATTGTCTATCAGCGTGCGTAAACGTTATGTGTTCAAGACCTGCGCGGCTATTTTTTTCGCATCTTTATCAACCAGCGCAAAGATTGCAAAAGCCATCATCACAGCGGCGACGATATAAAGTGCGCCGTTTGCAGCTATCGAAGAACCCAATCCCCAGCGCTCGGACGCAATGCCTATGGCGATGGACCCAATCCCGCCACCTGTCATGCCTACGAAGATCAGGATGCCTGCGGCAGTGGCGCGGGCGCGTGGTCTGACGACATCAAAAAGCGACGCGAAGATATTCGCGTCATACATTCCTTTGAAAAAACCGAAGCCAGTCATAGCAATAATCAACACAGGAATCGAAAGCGTCCAGCCTGTAATAAAAATAAACGGCGCGCCGCAAATCAAACCGATCATTTGCGTGATAATGCGCCCGCTGGCTTTGCGTCGTGCCAGCGCATCAGCCAGTGCGCCGCCCGTCAATACGCCCAATACACTGGCAATTTGAATGAAGGCTGTGCCTGCTAGTCCAGCCATTGCCAAGTTCATGTGAAATTTTTCCTTCAGGAAAGAAGGCATCCAAGTCAGAAAAACCATAGCAACGAAATTGGCGCAGAAAAATACTGCCATCAAAGCAACCGCTGTTGGGGTTCGCAAAATCTCCGGCAATACCTCTTTGACAGATAAAGGTTTTTGTTCAGCTTCAATGCCTGCGCCACTAATTTCAGACGCGCCGCGCAAAGGCTCGCGTATGAACTTCACTAGCAAGACCGCCAGCACAATGCCTAATGCGCCGAAGATATAAAATCCCCAGCGCCAGCCGTAATACTCAGCCATAAATCCCGCAAACGCACCGCCGCCTATGGTGCCTGCATAGACGCTCGATTGATGAAAAGACATGGCGCGTGAACGGGTCTCTTTGCTGTGATAATCGCTTATCAAAGACATTGAAGCGGGAAAGTAAAAGGCTTCGCCGAAGCCTTCTGCGGCGCGAAAGGCCACCAGATGCCAGAAGGCTGTCGAGATGCCTGTCAATCCAGTGACTAAACTCCAGAAAGCCAGCCCCCAAAGGATAAGGGTCTTGCGGCGAAAGCGGTCGCCTATGAGTCCAGCGACAGGCGCAAACGCCGCATAGACCCAAATAAAAGATGAGCCGACGATGCCCAGTTGCCATTTCGTCAGCCCCATCTCTTGTTCCAAAAGTGGAAAGACGGAAAAGATTGCCTGTCGGTCTGCGTAATTGAAAAAACAGATGAACCAAAGCATGAAAACTACGGTCCATTTGTAGTTTCCCGTTGACGGAGTTGTTTTCGTTTCAGCTTGTGTTTGCGCCATATGCTTGTCTCGAATGCGATTAATAGAATTTGTATTGCGGCAGAGCCGTAAAATAAATCAGTTTCTATCACGGCGCAACGTCAGTCCGCCGTCAACCGTGATGACTTGGCCGGTGATGTAATTGTCGGGTTCAACCAATAAACGCGCAACTCGCGCGATGTCTTCGGGGCGACCAAAACGCGGAATGATTTTTTGCTCGATGAAAAAATCGTACTTGCCCGATTCGATAGATTGCAAAGCCATGCCTGCGCGATTGACACCCGGAGCAATGACGTTGACGCGAACGCCTGCGGCACCGCCCCATTGTTTCGCCATAATCTTCGCCGCTTGAATCAAGGCGGTTTTCGGCGCGGCGTAATTGATGCTCGATTCAAAAACCGCTACTGCCTGCATGGTTGAAAATAAAACGATTGCGCCTTCCGCGTTTCGCGCCTTCATCTGCGCTGCCGCTTCACGGGCAAGCAAGACCGGCGCGATGTAGTTCTCCTGCATAGAAGCTTGCAAATCTCTGTCGGTCACATCATCGAATTTCACACGCGCAGGGTCACCCGTAAAACAGAGCATCGCGTAAATTCCGTCGCCAATTTTTTCGGCGGTTTCAACATAACGGGCGCGCGTTTCGGCATCACTGATGTCGCCTTCGACAAGGTGTATCGAAGCCTTGAAACGCTCTTCTATAGCCTGTTTCAAGGCTAAGGCTTTTTCTCTGTCCTGGCGATAACCGACAACGACTGTTGCTTTGTCACGCGCAAGCATTGCGACCGTTGCGCTGCCAAGTCCGCCTGTGCCGCCCGCCACTAAAATCACGCGACCTTCTAGTGACCGTTCGTTGAAATCGAAATTGAATCTAGTTTCTGTGGCTGACAAATATTTCACGCTCCTCTGGTTTATTGAACTGGCACCAAGTTTCTATCGCAAGCCGAAGAGGTTCGCAAGTCCATGCCGAAATCACCCGTTCAATTTTGCAAGCTTTCTCTTTCATGGCGAAAACTGAAAGACCCAAGGGCGTGTCGTGGGGGTTGATAAAACCAAAGCAATGAGTAATGTTATTTCATGAACGTTTGACCGGATTCTTTGAATTTTTCGGCAGGAGGTAGTTATGAGAAGGCTTATCAAATTGATCGTCGTCTTAGCGCTCATGGTTTCACTTGGCGCTTCTGTCCTATCGAGAGCGCAGCGCGACAAAAATTCCAATCAAGATGTAATCAAAATCAGTGCGGAACTGGTTCAGGTGGATGTTGTCGTAACTGACAAAAGCAACAAGCCAGTGAGCGGACTCCAGCGCGGCGACTTCGAGCTTTATGATAATGGCAAGCTGCAAAACATAACGACATTCGCTTTTGAAGACAGCAAGACGCGGCGCATCGAAGAAGACACGGAACAAGCGCGCGCTTTGCCGAAAGCGATAACTGTCTCAGAGTTGCGGCGCGCCATGGTTTTCGTTGTGGATACGCTGCATATGAACCCTGAAGACGTTTATCACACGCAAAAGATGCTTGACGACTTCATTGATAAAAAGATGGAATCGGGCGACCTGGTGTTGATCATTTCGACTGCGGGAGGTTCGGGGCTCTTTCAACAATTCACTTCAGACCAACGCTTGTTGCATCGCGCTGTCAGCCAGTTGCGCCCGTTTATCTTCAGCAACGAAGCCGTACCGCGCCGCTCTATTGCTACCCCTTCCTTGCCAAACAGCGCGTCGAATCGCGGCGGTGGTTTGGCTCAAGGGCGCGGCTTTGGCATCCCCGACCAACTGGAAGAATTCGACGTACGCTCTACACTGTTTACTTTGAATAATGTGATTAAATCGCTAGGCAAATTGCCCGGTCGCAAAATCGGCGTATTCATTTCGAAAGGCTTCAGAATATTTCAAACGCAAACAACTTTAGACCTGGCTGATACGACTTCGCGCGCTCAAAGAGCGAATGTTATCTTCTATTCTATAGACCCGCGAGGGCTGGATTTTAACGGCTTGAGCGCCGCCGACAATGTTGCGGGGCAAGACTTATCAGAAGCCTTGAATCAGCAGCGCGATGATTTATTCGAGGCGCAGAGCGCGCTTAACGCACTCGCCTTGGACACCGGTGGGAAGTTTTATCGCAATAATAACGATATCAAACGTGGGCTCGATGATATTCTGCACATCAACTCTTCTTATTACCTGTTGGGATTTCAACCTGAAGCAGGGAAATGGGATGGCAAGTTTCATAAATTGAAAGTTGTCGTGCGCGGGCGACCAGAGCTGACGGTTGCAACGCGAAAAGGCTATTCGGCAAGGACTGAAAAGAAGGACGAGTACAAGATTACCAATCCAAAAGTCGCTGAGGTAGTAGAGGCGATCAGCTCACCGCTGGTTCGTCGGGACATAGACCTGCAATTGACTCCATTTTATCGCGACAATGCTAAGCAGGAGCCTATTACCATGACTCTGCTTCACATAGACGCCACACGATTGAACTTCAAACAGGAGGAAGGCAGATATAAAACCACTCTCGATATGGTGGGCCTGGTATTCGATTCCAAAGGCAACCTCGCCGACAGATTCAGTAATATAATTGAACTCAATCTTTTGCCTAAGTCTCATGAAGAGGCGCTCAAGCGCGGACTGCTTTCAACCAGAACGATGAACCTGAAACCCGGTGTCTATCAACTGCGAGTCTTTGTCCGCGAAACCGATTCGGGGCTCATCGGCACAGCCAACAATTATGTTGAAATTCCCGACTTGAAATCAGATCGTCTGGCGCTCAGCAGCATCTTTACGGACGCGCAGGCGATGAGCGATCAGCCTGGCACAGACCATTCTTCCACGCTTTCGCAAAGACGCTATCAGCGCAATAGTGAAATCACCTGCCTCTTTTTAATCTACAATGCGAAAAGCGAAAAGAATCAACCGCAATTAGAGATGAGCTTGCGAGTTTTAAAAGGCGGGCGCGTCGTTTTCAACGGTCAGCCACGACCGATTCATGTGTTTGAAGGTAGCACGCTGCCTTCACGAATCATCACCGGTGGCGCATTGAAACTCAACAATCTAGCGCCCGGCGATTACACGCTTGAAGTATCTGTAAAAGATAAACTGGAAAAAAAGACCAGCCGTAGCACCGCCCGTCAGGAAATAGATTTTAGCGTTGAATGATTTGGCGTTTGTGTTTAGAGGGAAATATCTTTGCTGCGTTTGTTCCTCTCAAAAATAAGAAAAGCCAGAGTTGGGGCGTAGATGGATATGCCTAACCAAATCGGTATCTCCGGGTAAACCAGCGGCGTGAACCACAAGGTGTAAAGCAGCACTGTTGCGCCCGTCAAATATAGCCACGCCAGGCGCGGTGCGAAACATAAAAAAGGCAGAATCCAGGCGTAATACCAATGATAGCGCGGCGTAACGATAAAGAAATAAAGCCCGATCAGCGAGATTGCCGCGCTCGCTACGCCAATTATATCGCGCTTGTTTTGCAGCAACCACCACAAGCCCAAAGCGAAAATGGCAAGCAAGGCAATAACCAGAAATAGATTCGTCGGCACAGGTATAAGGGTTCGCAAAACCTGTAGCAAAAAATATCGCCCGCCTTTTCCCGTAAAGCCTTCCTCGCTGAATTCGTTTTCAAGCGACCCGCTTGCATCCGAGCCTTTCAGCAAATAAGGCAAATGCACGCACCCTACGGTCATAACAAAAGCAAATAGCAGTTTTATATTCCAGGCGTTTATCAGCGATTTTATTTTTGCTATCGCGAAAAATCGTCTCGCCCGTTTAAAGAAAGGCTCTGCTCTCGCCATTGACAGCCTTGCGTTATCGCCGTCGTTTATTCCTTCTAAGCCATCAGAATTTTTTAATACCAGGAAGACTGGCAACAGCATCGCCGGGTAATATTTCACCAAGGTTGCAAGAGCCAGCGCGATACCTGTCAGCGTAGGCTTTTTGGAATTCCAGGCAAACAAAGCAAGGGCGAGAAAGACGATGAACCCTGATTCGATGTGTCCGGTATGCGCGCCCTCGTAAATCAACAGCGGATGCCAGGCGAAGATAATGGCTTGCGCGGGATTCAAACCCTTACGCCAAAGCACAATCATCAAGACGGCGATGGCAAGCAAATCAAAAAGCGATAACAACACTTTAAACGAAGTCAGACTCGATGGATGAATCAGATAGGCTGCAAGAAATATGATCTGCGCGCCTGGCGGATACGGTGTGCTGCCATACTCGCGCCGGTTGATATACGGATAAATTTTCTCGTCGCGTAAATTCGCAAGTTCCGGCGCAGCAGGCACATAACGATAAGGATTCATGCCTGCAGCTTGAACGCGCCCATCCCAGATATAGCGATATACGTCTGTCGAAAGATAAGGTCTTTGTGCCACTAAATCGAAGCGAAACGCCGCCGCGAAAATCAAAATTATGGCAACCAATAGCAGCGTCGCCTTGCGACTGGTATGCGGAGATTTTCGCAGGGCGAAGTAACAAGCGAGAAGATAGATGGCCAATTGCGCGATGAAAAGAGCCGTGTAGCCCGATATGCCTTGCGTGAAGCGGTGCAAATCTCTTGCCCAATGATAAAGCCAGAAACTTCCCGCGCCGCAGACGATGAGGGCGAATGAAATAATCGCAGGCGATAACGCGGCTGATGTTTCGGTTCGATTTTGAAGGCGTGCAAGAACTTTAATCATTTGCCTGTTGGATGGTTGCTAAATTTTAAATACCGGCTGTCGCATAAAGAAAAAGCCATGAAGTGTAGGATTTATGCGAGTGATGTAGCGTAGGTTGTCCAAGGCGGCGGCTGATTTGCTCAACGCAGTTTTTGGAGGTCACCAAACGACCTGCAACCCAAGACCGCAGCAGACTAGACAGTCTACTGTACATTTCTTGCGTAACTCCTCTGCTGATTCAATTTCACTGTCTATCGCGCCACGAAACAGGCTACAGTAGCCGCTTTCAGGTTTCACAGCTTATAGAGAAATTTTCAATGCCTGAGTTCAGAGGCGTCTCTGCTCATAATTTGGTAAAGCTTGAGAGCTTCATTTTCCTCGAGCAACTCGATTTGAATCGTCACGTGACCGATGCTGAACTTTGAACGCAAGGTCTCTTGAAGCGAGGCCAGCGTTCCTTTGTACGATGCGCCTGCCTCGATGGCTACGTGTGCAGAGATGGCGTCATTTCCCGAACTGATGGTCCAGATGTGCAGATCATGGACGTTTAACACGCCTTGCACTTGCATGATGGCTTCGATGACGGCCGCTATGCTGATGTGGGAAGGCGTTCCTTCGAGCAAGACGTTCAAGGATTCGCGGATCAATTGCCACGAACTGAAGACGATTAACAGACACATCAAGACGCTGATGATCGGGTCGGAAATCGTCCAGCCGAATTGCCAGATTAAAACGCCCGCGATAATCGCGCCGACAGAGCCCAGCATATCGCTGATGACGTGGAGAAAGGCGCCGCGCATATTCAAATTTTCCGTAGAAGCGGTGTGTAATAAATAGGCGCTGATGGCATTTACAACGAGTCCGCCGATGGCGATTACCATCACCTGAACACCGGCAACGCTTTCTGGGCTTTTGAGGCGTTGCAAGGCTTCATAAAAAATCATCAGCGAAATAACAACGAGCGCCACACCGTTTGCCAGCGCGGCTAAAATCTCGAAGCGCAAATAACCGTAGGTCTTTTTCGTGGTTGCCGGACGCGATGAAAACCACAGCGCGAACATCGCCAGCGCAATCGAAGCAACGTCGGTCAACATATGCCCTGCGTCTGAAAGCAGCGCCAATGAATTAGATAAGAAACCACCAACCGCTTCGGCAATCATATAGATAGCCGTCAGCGTAAGCACCCAGGCAAGCCTGCGCTTATTGCTCATATGTTTATGAGCATGGTCGTGCTTGTGGTCGTGTTCGTCGTGATCGTGCTTGTGCATAACAAAAACACAGAAGCCTGAATGGCGTTTGGAATGCGGCGGTTATTTTACTGCTTTTCTAATCGTGTTGACTGCCAGGTGGTCAATTGCCAGCGGTTGTTTATTTTCACATAAACCGCGAGGAAGCGAATTTGAAAAGCGAGTGGCAAGTTGTTTGCCTTGATTTTCAAATCGCTTTTGCCGCGCAGCACAACCGTGTCGCCATACACTTGCGCCTTCAAATCGCTGTGCTTCATCTCTTCATACTTGAATGCGCCCGATTTCAAAGCGTCCAACAACTGCTGCTTGGTTTCCACGCGGGCGTTGGAATGCGTATAAATGAAATCGTCCGCAAGCATGCGGTCAAGCGCCGCAAGGTCGCCTTTGATCAAAGCATCAACACGCTCTTGTTCCAGATGCATCACCGCCTGCTCTAAGCGATACTCCACCATAGTAGCCGCATGAGTAATGGCCTCGGCAAAAGCTGCCACTCC
>JANMSG010000559.1:0-4818 GCA_031389065.1 Acidobacteriota bacterium
GACAAAGCGGAGAGTTCTTCGTTGCTCAAGAGCTTGACGATGGCGGCTATGATTTCGCTTGAAAGAGCGTCGCTATAATGCCGCACCCAGTTGGCAGCGTCTGGGCGCAAAAGGATTGGTTTCAATTCGGCAATGGTGAGATGAGAGATTTCATTAGCGAGAGGACGGTTTAATGACCGTGCCAGAGTTTCGCTTACTTCGTCTTCAACGAAAGCGATTTTGTTTACCTCCGCGATTCGCAAAGCTGCAAGCGATTGACGCGCTGCTTTGCGCACCTGTTCATCGCGTGTTCCGCCGACCCGCAGATCGCCTTCTTTAAATTCGTTGGCGAACGTGAAGGTTCGTAATAGTTCCTGATGATTCATAGCTGAGCCTCATTGAAGAAGTGGGGAGTAGGGGAGAGGGGGAGAGGGGGAGTGAGTTTAAGATATCACTTTGACTCTCTTTTTCTAATTCGTTACGCGTGACCAAATCCATAACTGACAAATTCCAGGTCTTCCCCACTCCACACCTCCCCTACTCCCTTTCTCCCCCTCTCCCTTTCTCCCCCTCTCTTTGCACCCAAGCCGGCCCTTTGAATCGCTTGCGTTCGCTGAGGATGTACCAAAGTGCGAGCAATATCGTCAGTCCGGCAATCGCTTTTCCGGCTTTCATATTCTCATGCAAACTCAAAACGACGCTGATGAAGGCAACCCATACAATCGCTATCAAATTTATCACAGAACTGTAGCGACCTAAATTCCAAGGACCTTTGTGCATAGCTGTAACATCTGCGCGTCTGGCGCGAAAGACCAGAAGAATCGGAATGATGTAGGAAAAATAGAGACCGATGACGCTGATGGCAGTGATGACGGAATACGCCTCGCTGTAGAGGGCTGCGGCGAAGGCTACAACCACGCAGAGCCAGATAGCGGGCGCAGGCGTTTGATGTTTTTTGTTGACGCGCTTAAACAGGTTTGACGCAGGCAAACCATTATCGCGCGCGAATGCGTACACCACACGCGAACACCAGGTCACCGCCGACAGACCGCAAAACCACATAGCCATCGCTGCAAGCGCCGAAAACCAAGTACCCGCTCTTGCACCAAGCGCGGTTTGCAAAATCGTAATCACTGCCGGAACAGGGTTGCCGCTTGCGTCTTTGGCGCTTAGAACCGACGGGATATCTTTGATCGCCAGCGTCAGTGCAAACAGCAACAGATACCCGACGATGCTGGACGCGACAACCGCCATCACGATGCCCCAGGGAGCGCGACGTTGCGGGTCAACCGTTTCCTCAGAGACGCTCGCTGATGCGTCGTAACCTGTGAACGTCCATTGCGCTTGCAGTAAACCGAAGATGAATGCCCACCAATAAGGAAAACCTTCCGCATTGTTGGTGACGCGCTCGAAGAAAAAACTGATCGGTTGTTTGGGCGCGAAAAAGAGAATCGCTACAACAATCGCAATCACGCCTAGGATGTGAACCGTGACGCTGAAATCATTGAGCCAAGCGACAAGGCGTATGCCAAAATGATTGATGAGCGCATGAGAAATTAATATCGCCGCATAGACGAGCAGTAAATTTTTTGTCGTCGCATCAAGCCCCAGCAACGGCGTGATAAATAGCGCGCAACCGTAATCTATGCCTGCAAGCACTGTGATGTTGCCGACGATGTTGAACCAGGCGGTGAACCATCCCCAACCTTTGCCGCCGAGTTTCGACGACCAATGATACATCGCTCCTGATGTCGGCAGCGCCGATGCCAGTTCAGCCATGCTCAGCGCAACCGCCAGCGTGAAGACTGTGACGAGGGGCCAGCCAAAAGCCATTTCTGCGGGACCCCCCATCGTTAATCCATGTCCGTAAAGCGTCACTGCGCCTGTCAGTATGGAGATAATCGAAAACGAAATAGCGAAGTTTGAAAAACCGCCCATCGTTCGGAAAAGCTCTTGCGCGTATCCGAGTTTTCCCAACTCGCGCTCGTCTTCGCTGATGGTTTGTCTGTCGGAATCAATTTTTTCTGTTGTCATAATTCGCTCTATTTTGAAAGATGCTTCTTGTTTTTGTCGCAGAGAATGAAATCACAGATTACACGAATTTTACGAATCAAACACGAATTTGCATATATTCACTGCGTGATAAATTTGTAATCTGCGTCATCTGTGGGTATTTTCTTACTGTAAAAAGTTCGTAACTGATTTATAGACTCTTCAAGATCAGGAGTTGATGAAATGGAAATAGCAATTCTGCTTTACGAACAAATGACCGCGCTTGATGCCATAGGGCCTTATGAAGTTTTACGATCCATGCCGAATGCAAAGGTGCGATTCGTTGCCAGGGAGAAGGGAATCAAACGCACAGATGCGGACTACGCGTTATTGAATGCCGAGTATTCGCTTGACGAGGTAACCAGGCCTGACATTGTGTTGGTGCCGGGCACCTCTTATCCGCAGGCGATGATGAAAGATGAAGTGGTGCATGAATGGTTGCGCCAGGTTCATGAAACCACGAAATGGACGACCTCGGTTTGCACAGGTTCATTGATACTGGGCGCGGCGGGATTGCTGCAAGGTTTAAAAGCGACGACGCATTGGCTGGCGATGGATATGTTACGAATGTTCGGTGCAGAAGCTGTGAAGGAACGCTTCGCCCAGGATGGCAAGGTGATTACCGCCGCAGGAGTTTCAGCAGGCATAGACATGGCTTTGACGCTTGCGGCTATTGAATGCGGCGAAGCGGTGGCGCAATCCATACAGTTGATGATTGAATATGATCCGCATCCGCCGTTCAACGCAGGCTCTCCAGACAAAGCGCCCGCTGCGATTGTCGAAATGCTTCGCGCCGCGCAAAAGATTTGAGTGAGAGATTTGATAGCTTTGCGGTCTTTGCGCCTTCGTGTCTTTGCGCGAAAAAAAATCTTGCCAAGGCACGAAGAATAAAAACCGCAAAGAAATTTCTTATCTTCAAACATGTTTTACTCGCGCACAAGATAAAGAAAAAGCGTTTTACGAAAAGGAAATATGAAAGTACGGTCAGTTACAGCAGAAGATAAATCGGAATGGTTGAGAATGCATTTTGCGCTCTGGCCGCAGGGCTCGCTTGAAGAACACGAAGCGGATATTAAGGATATGCTCATCAATGATGCGAAGGATGCGGTGCTGGTCTGCGAAAGAGAAGATGGCGGCTTGCAAGGTTTTATAGAAGTTTCGATTCGCTCGTATGCCGAAGGCTGTTCGACAAACAGAGTTGGTTACATAGAAGGCTGGTACGTTGATGAAGATGCGCGTTGGCAAGGCGTTGGGCGCGCCTTAGTCATTGCCGCTGAAGCATGGGCGATTTCTCAAGGCTGCATAGAGATGGCTTCGGACACGGAGCTTGAAAACCTGCACAGCCAAAAAGCTCATGCACAGCTAGGTTATGAAGAAGTGGAACGCATCGTCTGTTTCAAGAAAACTTTACATCAGCCATAAATTTTTTGAAGTGACTGCGAATCGAATTTTTTCATCAAGTGTTTCATAGGCAATGGTTCGGACAGTTTTTTTATGAGTTGCCACGTGCTTTAGCTCGTGGCCAGGCAATTCACCAAGGGAAGGGCTTTAGCCCAACTCAAGAGTAAAGAACAGTCAACAAAGCTTGAGCTAAAGCTGATTCGGCAGTGATTCTTTTTAACTTTGGCTAAAGCCAGATCTTTCAAAATTTAACCTTCCACGCGCTAAAGCACGTGGCAATTGATAGCATTATTTTCAAAAAGTGTCCGAACGATTGATAGGCTAACCGCTAAATTTTTCGGGGAGATTATGGCTATAGAAAAAATCGCAGTGATCGGCGCGGGAACGATGGGACACGGCATTGCTCAGGTTGCAGCGCAAGCGGGATTCCAGGTCACGCTTGAAGATATAAACGATGATTTTGTCGCGCGAGGCCTGACTCACATCAAAGAGAATTTGCAGAAAGGCGTTGAGCGCGGCAAGTTGAAAGAAGAAGATATGCACGCCGCTTTATCGCGTGTTCATACGGCGACCAATCTCAAAGATGCGGCTGCCGATGCAGATCTGGTCATCGAAGCCGTTGTTGAAAAACTGGCTGCGAAACAGACGCTCTTTACCGAACTTGACGGTCTGTGCAAAGCTTCAACGATTCTGGCGACCAACACTTCCTCTTTAAGTATTTCTGCAATCGCCTCTGCCACCGCGCGCGCTGACCGCGTCATAGGGTTGCACTTCTTCAATCCCGTTCACCTTATGAAGTTGTTGGAAATCGTCGTCGGCAACGAAACGTCACCAGAGACCTTGGTTGCTGCGCTCGATGTTGCAACGCGTATCGGCAAAGAAGCCATCACCGTTAAAGACACGCCGGGCTTTGCTACTTCTCGTTTGGGAATTGCGCTGGGGCTTGAGGCGATGCGAATGTTTGAGCAAGGCGTGGCGAGCGCCGAAGATATAGACAAAGCGATGGCGCTTGGTTACAACCACCCGATGGGACCGCTGCGTTTGACAGACCTCGTAGGCTTAGACATTCGTTTGAGCATCGCTGATTATCTTTATTCAGAATTAGGCTCGGAAGTTTTTCGCGCCCCTGAGATTCTGAGAAAGAAAGTCACCGAAGGTAAGTTAGGCAAGAAGACCGGCGAAGGTTTTTACCAATGGGAATCATAAGATTTTCGTTCGGGCGTAGCCATCGCCCGATTACCGTAGGGGCGAACCTATGTGTTCGCCCTGATTCTATAATTTATTAAGGAGAGTCATTATGTCTGAACAGAATGCACAACCATCACCGATGCTGTTTTTTGAAACGATCAATGCGTATCAGCGCACAGAGGCGTTAAAAGCGGCAGT
>JANMSG010000577.1:0-2516 GCA_031389065.1 Acidobacteriota bacterium
GGAACATCGGGTTGGCGGGCAATTATCGCCGATGAATTTACTTTCGCCACTGTGCGACAAGTGACACAAGCCGTAGCCAATTGGCTCAAGGTAAACGGCAAGAGCAACAAAATTATAATTGGCTGTGACACGCGCTTTATGGCTGAAGTTTTTTCGGCTGCCTGCGCCAATCAGTTAGCGGCGAACGGGTTTGAAACCCTGCTTTGCGACAGACCTACGCCAACGCCAGCGATTTCATATGCGATTCGCGCGCTTAAGGCGGATGGAGCGATCAACTTCACGGCGAGCCACAATCCACCACAGTATTGCGGTATGAAGTTTTCTACGGCTGATGGCGCGCCCGCTCTACCTGAAGTTACGAAAGCAATCGAGCAAGAGATTATGAAGTTGGAAGGCAGAGAGATTGCGATAGCCAGTCAATCAGAAGCGGTGCAGAACTTATCGCCGCTCGAAGATTATTTGCAAGACCTTGCGGTGAAAATAGATTTGCAGGCGATTGCAAACGCCGGGTTGCGAATCGCTTATGATCCTTTGTGGGGGACGGGTCGCGGATATTTGAACAAAGCTTTGACCGATGTCGGGTGTGAAGTCAAGATGCTGCACGATTGGCGCGACGTCTATTTCGGTGGCCGCAGCCCAGAGCCTGAAAGCGAAAACATAGAGGAGTTGAAACACGAAGTTTTAAGCGGCGGCTATCATTTGGGACTATCTACTGACGGCGACGCGGATCGCTTTGGGATCTTAGACCGCGATGGTTCTTTCATTTCGCCGAATTCGATTATCACCTTGTTGGTTGATTATCTGGCGGAGTCGCGTGGCTGGACGGATGCTGTGGCGCGAACGGTTTCAACTACGGGGATGGTTGACCGTGTTGCTGCAAAACGTGGCATCAAGGTTATCGAAACCCCCGTAGGGTTTAAATACATAGGGCAGTTGATCAATGAAGACAAGATTTCGATAGGTGGCGAAGAGAGCGCAGGGCTTTCTATCCGTGGCCACTTTCCTGAAAAAGATGGAATCCTCGCGTGTTTGCTCGTCGCCGAGATGGTGGCAAAACGTGGCGTGCCGATTCAAGAGATGCTCGATCAGATTTATGCGGATGTAGGAAAGCTGGAGAGCGGCAGAATCGGCGTTCGATTGACGCCCGAATTGCAGCAGTCTTTGTCGAGCAAACTTTCAAACACGCCTGATGTGTTGGGTGGCAGGCGTGTAGTTCATGTCAATCGAACCGACGGGGTGAAGTTAGTTTTTGAAGACGGGTCGTGGATTTTGATGCGCCCGTCAGGCACAGAGCCGTTGGTGAGAATTTATGCTGAAGCTGCAAATGAGCAAGATTTGGAGGTGTTACTTGGGACAGGCCGTAAATACATTCTTAGCTAATCATATTGAAACTGTATCGAAAGTTGGAATCAGAGTGAGCAAACGAACACGCAATCGCCGCATAACAGACGCCTTGATAATGATGATTATTTTTGCCGCGGCGGCGGCTTGCTTCTCTTTTTACGTGCGCACGCAAGCGGAGCTTTTCCTTGCCAAAGTGAAGAATCAAGCTTTTGTGGATAAGGTTCAAGCTTTAAGGGTAGAGGCTGATAAACTTGAACGCGAAGTGCATCAACTGAAGAGCGATCCCAGAGCGATAGAAGATTTTGCTCGTCACCAGATGGGCTTCGTGCGTACGGGTGATGTAGTTGTGAAGATAGAGAAAGACGCTTCGGAGCAAGCCTATCTTTCAAATACCCATTCCACAATAACCTTGACACCGCAATAATCGCGGGGCTATACTGCCCGTTCGTTTTGATCTTTCAATTTTAACGCGGGGTGGAGCAGTCTGGTAGCTCGTTGGGCTCATAACCCAAAGGTCGTAGGTTCAAATCCTGCCCCCGCTATCCCTTTAAGGGCATCGTAAGGTGCCCTTTTTCATTGAGTTACGAGCTTTTGTTCGCTTAACCAAATCATCACTTTTTTCAATTTGGGGAGGCGTTGGGGTTTAATTTACCAACTCTCCCACTTTCGCCTGCAACAAATCCCTTTCAAACCATAACTCTTCAGCGACGATTCCAACTGCTTCTGCGACCGCTTCCGGTGTCAGATGAACATAAATATCTGAGGTTGTTTGTTCGCGGCTGTGACCGAGAGTCTTTTGCACAAGCTTCATTCTGCCAGTCTTGTCATACAAGATACTGCCTGCCGTATGACGGAAAACATGAAAACCGTGTGAATATGCCTCTCGCTTGATTTC
Source organism: Acidobacteriota bacterium (assembly GCA_031389065.1). Lineage (GTDB taxonomy): Bacteria > Acidobacteriota > Blastocatellia > UBA7656 > UBA7656 > JACQDB01. Next base: position 2,240 of record JANMSG010000577.1, read on the forward strand.
AGCCTTTTTCATCGCCGGATAGAGAACGCACTCGCGCAAAATATCTGGATCAAGTGGCCTGCCATCCGGGCGGGGAAAGATGTAATCTGTCTCTGCCTGAAAAGCCGACTGCTGCCGATGATCCAAAAACATTTGCAACAACTTTTCCGGTAGCCGTAACAGTCGCTCACTCGCCTTTGTCTTCGGGGTTGTCAGCCGCCCGCGCCACACGCTATTGGTGATTGACAACTCACTTCTTACGAAATCGAGATTGAGCCAGCGCAAACCGCAGCACTCG
>JANMSG010000595.1:0-10160 GCA_031389065.1 Acidobacteriota bacterium
CCCACGTGAATGGCGCGGGCGATTAATTCTTTACCCGTGCCTGATTCGCCGGTTATCAAAACGGTTACGTTAGACGAGCGAATCTTATGAATTTGCTCCAGAACGCGATTCATAGCCCGACTGACACAGATGAAATCCGTCAACTCGATATCGGCAAGCAGACGTGCAGAGTTAAAGATTTTGGTCTTGCGTCGTTTGCCCTTGAGATAGTTGGTCTCCAGTCCTTGCTCGACGAGCGCTAGCAATGGAGCGATGCTGAGTTTGCTTTGCGAGAATCTCATCTCCTGCGGCTCGATCAGGTGCAACAAAAATGTGGATTGCTGATTATCAGAAAAAGGATAAACAAAAAAGTCTATAAAATCGGTTGGTTGCAGTTTGTTAATAAATTCATGCTCTCTGATTTTTTCAGATTCTTGAAGTTCTATTGAATCAATGATGTTAAATTGACCTGTCTGTTTCAGCGAAGAATCTTTTTCGTCCTCAGATTCAAGTATGACAACAGCTTTACTTGCCGAAAGCGCTTTTGCGACGGACGCCAATTCGTGCAGCAATAACTCGCGTGAAACGGATGCCTGCACCAAACGGCGAGCGACAAACCAATCAGATGGCGAGACTGTATCCAAGGTTATTTTTTCTAACAGCTGCTGGTCAGATGATTCAGGAGTTGCCTGCCTGACTTTCAAAGACTCAAGTAACCTTTTCGCATTTCTGGAATCAAATGCGGCGCCGATTTTTTCAAAGAGCGTCAAGGCATGTTCGACTTCCGAAATTGCCTCATCAAACTCAGATTGTTTTTCAAGTATTTTTGCCCGTTCGATTCTGTTGATTGCCCTTTGATATTTGTTGTCTCTGATTTCAAAAAGAGAAGAGCTTTGCTCTAGCGATTGATAAGCGGCGGCAAGATAGTTGTTCGCTGATGCGATTTTTGCATCTAACCTGGCGAGGATTCCCCATACTGTCATATCAGGCGAATCCTGTAAATGCGACCGAACACTATCGGCAATCTCGCTGGCTTTTCCCACATCACCTTTTTGCAACAAAGCTTCAGCCAGGTACAACTGGGCTTCTGTGCGAAACTGGCGTTCGCCTAATCGGAGCGACAGATCAATCGAATACTCAAAATGATGAATGGCTTGCTCTACGTCGCCTTTCAACAAAAAGCTTTTGCCAAAAGTCATAGAAGGCTGTAGTTCTAAATAGACCTCTTTATTCAGGAATTTTTTATTCTCTTTGATTTTGGCAAAGGCTTGAACGGAGTCTTCTAATAATTTCGTCGCCTCGTCAATTCTACCGAGTATCAAATAGATTTGCGCTAAAGAATCGAGCGCTGCGCCTAGCTGTTGCAGCCTCCCTGTGGGTCGAATCATCTCAATGGCAGCAAGACAGAGTTTTTCGGCGCGCTCCAACTCGCCAAGCTGAATCAGCTTGCAAGCCAAATTGTTATAGCTTGTGCCTAGCCAAACTTCATCGCCCGATTGACGGAAATGCTCTATGCACTTTTCCCAAGTGGAAAGTATTAAATCCGTAGGCATTCCCAAGTGGTCGTAGATGAGGGCAAGATCGTTGTAAGCGTGACCCAATAAGTGATGCTCTGTGCGGTCGCCGACGATTGCCAGTGTCTGTTTGATAGCGTTGATGGCGTTTTGAAAATCGCCTTCACGCGAGTCAATGGTCGCGATATTTAAATAGTTTTCGGCAAGCCGACGCCAATCGCCGACGCGACGGTAATATTCAAGCGCAGAAGTGTTGTGGTCGCGGGCTATGCGAATTTCCGAGACGAAACGATAAGCGCGACCTAAGCCGAAAAAACAATCACCGATGCCTTTATTATCTTCCAGTCTTTGCGCGATGGGCAGAGCTTGATTGAAGAAAGCGATGGCGCGCGGTATTTCGTTATTGAAAGTGAAAGCCCAACCCAGACGAATCAATACAAACATCTGCGTTGATTCTGACAGGCGCGCGAAGTCGGAAAAATGTGTGTATTTGAAAACCGCTTCGAGTTGTTCGCGGCTCATCCCGCGTTTGTAGAAGGCATCGCTTAAAAGAGCGCGTACGAAGGCTTCCTCGTCAGCAGAGGGAGCCATCCTCAGAGCAGACAAAAAATGGTTTGCCGCTTCTTCAAAACGACTCTCTTCGAGTGCCGCTTTTCCGGCGTCAATGACTTTCTGGATGCTGGGTATGCCTAAATAATTATGTGTTGCCATCAAAAAGATTGTCTTTAGGGACACTTGCTCTCAAGTCTGACTTGAAGTGAGGGCTCAAACACATACGGAACAAAATCCCCTATTATTGTAATTGATTTTTATTTTTTAATGCTCTTTTGAAATCCTTGCGATTCTATGCTTTACGATTCTCAAAGTCAAGAGACACCCTTGCAACTTTTGGGTGAATTCGCCTGGCAGGTTTCGTTTGGAGAGGGAAGGGTTTTGATTCGGAATAATATCGTTATCTTCTTGAGAATTCGGCGTAAAGTTAAAATAAAAAATGTAGAGAGGAAAAAGCTTCAACATCCTGCCTTGGCGAGTAAGAAGAAAAAGCTTGGAAATCAAATTTCATCTTTTCAACTCGACCATCGTTGCGCCCGTACCGCCTTCGTTCGCTCGAGCTGCCGCGAAACTCTTCACATGCGTATGCCCCTTTAATAAATTGGCTACGGCTTGACGAAGCACCCCCTTGCCGTGACCGTGAACGATGCGTATTTGATCGAGTCCTGCTAAAAACGCCGCGTCTAAAAACTTGTCCACGCGATCTTCAGCTTCATCAACCGTCGTGCCTATAATGTTCAATTCGTTGGCGAAGTCTTCGTCTATCTTCACAGAAGCGCTTACGCCTTTCGGTAAATTCGCCGTCGCCTTTGAAAGCGGCGCGGCTGATTTCACCAGCGTCAATTCCTCGCGTTTGGCGCGGAATCGCAAAGAGCCTATCAAGATTGTGTAGGTACCTGCAGTGATAGATTCAACTTTGCCTTCTTGATTGAGCGAATGAATTCGCACCAGGTCGCGCTCATGAATATCTACAGCTTCTTCTTCAAACGCACTGGACGTTTGCTCAAGTGGAATTGGTTTTTCACTCGAAACATTCGATGAAAATGCACTTGCGCTCGATGAAGTTGCGACAGAGCCTGCAGCTTGTTTGCGAAGTCTTACGCCTGCCGAGCGCCGAAGCTCTGCCGAGCGCGTTTCCGTTTCTTTCTTCAAACGGGCAGCCGTTACTTTATCTTGAACCGATTTAATTGCTCGTTCGCTTTCGGCAGTGAACTCGCTGATGACTTGCGCGAGTTCGTATTCAAATTCTTTGCGTCGTTTGGTTTCTCGTTTCGCAAAATCCAAATCGAGATTTGCATACTTTTCAGCCGTCACCTGTCGCTCATCTTCGAGCGCGAGTCGCAAAGTTTCTTGCTCGTCCACCAGCGATTTCAATTGTTTTAAATAATCGCTGACTTGAAGTTGTGTGGGGTCAAGTTGCAATTTTGCATCTTCGATGATTTCAACAGGCACATTCATCCTGCGCGCAATTTCCAGCCCCGCAGATGCGCCTGCAACACCAACGATGAGCCTGAAAGTCGGCCTCAAGGTTTGCTCATCAAATTCAACGGAACCATTTAAAACGCCTTGGGCTTGTGATGCCCAAATCTTCAAAGGGTTATAATGTGTGGTCGCAATGGTCGTCGCGCCTGATTGCTGAAAATGTTTGACGATGGCAATACCAAGTGCAGCTCCTTCGTCCGGATCTGTACCGGTTCCGACTTCATCCAACAGAATCAAAGCTGGCGGCGCAACCAGGGTAATCATATCGGCTATATTTTTCATGTGAGCCGTAAAGGTTGAAAGGTTTGCCGCGATAGATTGCTGGTCGCCTATGTCTGCGAGGATTTGCTCAAAGACTGGCAAGGCTGCTTCGCTAGCTGGAACGTGCAAACCCATTTGCGCCATCAAGGCGACAAGACCGGTAGTCTTCGTAACAATCGTTTTGCCTCCGGCATTCGGACCGCTAACGACAAGCGTCAAATGTTCTTCATCCATTTCAAGCGAAATGGGCACGATCTGTGCGCCGGTTTTTTTCAAGTTTTGCTCAAGCAAAGGGTGACGCGCATCCTTCAAAACCAGCCCGCGACCTTCTTTCATCAAGGGTTGAACACAGTGAAATTCCAAAGATAATCGCGCTTTCGCGTGGGTGAAATCTATCTCGGCTATAGCTGTAACGATTATGTGAATTGCCGGTAGATTGCTTCGCAGGGTCTCTGTAATTTGCAGAAGTATCTTAGTGATTTCGGCTTCTTCCTGTTCACGCAGACGAACCATTTCGTTGTTCTGTTCAATGAACGCCAAAGGCTCTACATACGTTGTCTGCCCGCTTGATGATAAGCCGTGCATCACGCCAGGCACTTGCGCGCGCGCGTCTGTACGAACAGGGATAACGAAACGCCCGTTGCGAACTGTGACGATTTCATCTTGAACCGAAGTCGCCCGGTCGCGCATCAAGGATTCGAGGTTGCGATAAATGCGATTGCGGCGATCGTTGATCTCGCGTCGAATGCGGCGCAATTCAGGGCTGGCGTTGTCATCAATCTCGCCGTTCGGAAGAATCTTTCCACGAATTGAACCAAGCATTTTTCGCAGATCGGGAATCTGTTTCGTGATAGCAGATAGTTGTGGGAAACGCTCATTACTTTCAGGTTGATTGAATTGTGAGTGAAGGTCTGCGCCAACCGCCACCAAACTCTGCAAAGCTAAAAGCTCTTGCGGCTCTAAAATCGTTCCGACGATCTGTAGTTGGTTGAGCGAGTCTTCAGGGTCTGTAATTTCGCCAAGCCCGAATGCGCCGCCAATTGTCAGATACGCAACGCATTCACTGGTGCGCAGCAATTCCAGATTTATCCAATCGCGATTAGTTGAAGGCGATAGCTCGTAGGCGCGCTTACGACCCAGCGGAGTTTGAACGTGCCGCGCCAGTAATTTTAAGAGCGCATCCAGTTCGAGCGTGTTAAAAGTGCGTTCGTTCATATGTTGGTAATTATGCCTTGAAGGCGATAAAAACTAGAAATCATAAACTCAAAAAAAGAAACCAAATTGTAGCAAATGGCTGATTCCAATATAATTTAGAACATAAAAATGAAACTACTAATTGGTCAGGCAAATACTGGAAAGACCGAATATATTTTTGCGCGCATCGCCGAACAGGTAACCACGCAACAAGGGAATCCTTTGTTTGTTACCCCTTCAACAAACGCTGCCGAAGTGTTGATGAAAAGATTGCAGATTTTCATACCGCACGAATTGCCAAAAAGCGCGAAACCGTTTCCTATAAGTTTTCCTGCCTTATCTGAAAGAATTTTAAAAACTACAGGACAAGGATTAAATTTTATAACGGCGATTCAATGCAATAGAGTATTGCGAAGTGTAATTAACGAACTCGCTCAGAAAGACGCGCTGATCTATTTTGATAAAACCGCGAGCAAGCCGGGACTGGTTCGTTCGCTCACAAAATTCATAAACGAGTTGTGGAGAAGCGGAATAGATGCAAATGATTTCGCAAACATCACGCGAAATCGCAGTAAAAAAGATGAAGATGTCGCCCTGATTTTCAAGCGGTATGAGACAGCGCTCAAGCAAGCAAACGCTATTGATTCGGGAGGCGCGGGGCTTTATGCGTTGCGAAGACTTCAAGTGATCGCTCACGACGAGATTCAAGATCGTGAGCGTGTGCATCGAAATCTCAGAGAAACCTTTCCGCTGATCGTCGCTGATGGCTTTGATTTTTACACACCTGTGCAAGTGAAAATTCTTTCAGGGTTGAGCACCCTCGGCATAGAAGTGATCGCTACACTGACTTTTGAAGAGAGCCGCGCAGTACATCTCTGGCAAAAACGAACGTATGAAAGATTCGTCAAGGAACGAGCAGAAATCATCAATTTCACAAGCAAACTCACTAATGAAATTTCTATCGCTGCCGCAAGGTTGATGAACGATGACCCCCTAACGAAATCTGATAACCAGGCTACTGAAAATGATGTGAAGGCGCAAAAAGAAGGGGATAAGTTTGAGCGCGATTCAATCGAAAAAAATGATGCGAAGATTAAGATAATCTCTGCGCCTGACCGCGCGGTTGAAGTTCGCGCAGTCGCCCGCGAAATTAAGCGATTGGTGCTGGCAAATAACTGTGCGCTTGATGACATAACGATTGTTTGTCGGTCATTAAATATGTATGCGCATCATTTTGAGAGTATCTTTAAGGAATGCTCTATACCTCTTGAATTAGATATTCAAGTCGCGCTTGGTGAAAATCCTTTCATCGTTGCCCTACTCAGAGTTTTGAGTCTTGCTGAAAAACACTTTCAGCGGCGTGCAGTTATTGAATGCTTGCGTTCGCCATATTTTGACTATTCAGGATTTGAACTGGATGAAAAACTCATTGATTTGCTGGAGCAAGTTTCATTTGCAGAGAAAATCACGCAAACTCGTGATCAATGGGTAGATGCAGTAGAGCTGCCGACTCCTAAAAGCAAAATCGAAAGCGAAGTAGGGAATGGAAATTCTAGTAAGAGTGAATTATCTTCCAGCCTTGCTTCCAGGCTGAACAAATTTTTTGATTCAATGACTTTCAAGACAACGGCTCAGCGGCAGGAATATGTTCGAGAGATCAATCATCTGATGACGTTGTTGAAAGTTGGCGAGAGAATTAAGCAAGACGAAATTCCGATATTTGATGAGAGTGCGAAACGAACTGAAAAAACAGCTTTTCAGACAATTACCGCGCATCAAGTTTTTTTAGACTTGCTGAATTCGCTTGGCGAAGAAAGAACGATTCATCCCGCAACGGGGTCAAACCCTAATCGAAGGCTAAACAATGAAAATCACTCGGTAAATTCATTATTCGAAAATCGAGAGCCTGAGAAAAAGTTAAGTTGGTCAGCCTTTTTCGCAGAACTTGAAGGCGCGGTTTCGGCGTTTTCGTTGCCCGGAATCAAGCAAAACTTTCCAACTGTAGTAGTACAGGAAACGCACAACTTGCGCCCGCGCAATTATCGCGCAATCTTTCTTGTCGGGTTAATCGAAGGTGAATTTCCTATGAAATCCGCGGAAACCACTCCTTACACGCTCGCTGAAAAAACGATACTCCGCAACACCGGAATAGATTTTGCAGAAACCATAGGCGATGCAGGTGCGGATTTGACGCAGTTTCACAAAACGATGACTCGCGCCTCAGAGAGACTCTATTTGAGCTATGCGCGAAGCGATTTTTCAGGCGGTGAATTGCTCAAGTCTTATTTGGTTGACGAAGTCATAGCTGTCGCAAAGACCGAAGAAATTCGCCTAGCTCAAGTTGAAAGAGAGAATGAAACGATGGTTTCCCAACAGCTACTTTCGCTTGAAGAACTCGCCTTACTCACAGCCAGACGGTTGCGAAAGCATCTCCATCACATGGATGGATGGAGTACGATTCAAATAATAAAACAGTCGTCTGCAATCCTTGATTCAAATTTACGAAGTTGGCCAGCGACTGTTAGAGGAGCGGTTCTTGAGCATCGCAGGCTTACCGGCAAAGAGCGCGGAAGCTTCGGCGGAATCATCATAGAGAGGAAACTTGCCGAACAAATCAAAGCCCATTTCAGCGCAGATTATTTGTGGAGTGCGAGCAAAATTAATAATTATGGCTTATGCCCGTTTCGATTTTTCGCGGACAATGTGTTGAACCTTTTGCCTATTGCAGAGCCAAAGGAAGGTTTCGCCGCCGATCGGCTCGGTTCTGCTTACCATAAAATTCTCGAAAAGACCTATAGCACACTGCAAGAACGGGGAATTGAACTAAACCCGGATTCTCTTGATAAAGCTACCGCAATTGCTGAAGAGATTTGCGAAGCTACATTGCAAAAATTACTTGATAACAGAGAGATTCGTAAAAGTGGAGTGTGGGATTTTGATAAGAGCGAAATTAAAAAACGTGTGTTGAACTTGTTGCGCCACGAAGCTTTGTCGAACGATGAGCAAGCCGCAAAACCATTGGCATTTGAACAAAGATTCGGAGATAGCAATAACCCACCATTGATCCTTGAAAATAGTGAAGGCAATATAAAAATAGGTGGCTGTATTGATCGAATTGATAAAACGGAAGACGGATTGGTTGTCATTGACTATAAAACTTCGCGTTCACCTATTAGTGTTAAAGAGGCTCTTGAAGGACGAAATCTGCAATTGCCTATTTATGTGATGGCTGCAAACCGTGTGATAAAACGCGACGAATCTGTGACTTCAGGGTTCTATCTACATATTCACAGTTGCAAGAAAGGTTCGGAATTTCCCAATAAAAACCTTGCGCTTGAAGAGATCACCGCAAAAGCCGAAGAGTTCGTCGGCGAATATGTGAATCGCGCCAGGCGCGCAGAATTTCCAGTAGAACCGAATCAAAATCGCTGTCCGCCCTATTGCGAATTTGATGTGATGTGTAGAATTCATTCGCTCCCCTCAGAGGCTGCAGATGAATAGCAATTTACCATCGTAGATTCAACATGATGAAAATATAAACGGGATTGACTGATTTGAAATGTTTATACCGCAATAGAAAGTACTTTGCTGCGAGCAGGCTTAACCGTTACAATCCGAAATCTTGAATTCAAGATTCGCTGAACAAAATCACATGAACGAAAATGGAATCACGGTGCGGGAAGTTCGCTCATCGAAAGAGCAAAAACAGTTTTTAGAACTTCCTTACCAACTTTATAGAGGGAATCCGCATTGGGTGCCACAACTGCGAATGGCACAGAAAGATATTCTCAATACCCAAAAGCATCCATTCTATAAGACCTCTGAAATCGAGAAGTTTTTAGCCTTTCGCGGCGACACAGTTGTCGGTCGAATTATGGCTGTCTTCAATCACGCGCATAACGATTTTCATAAAGAACGCGCGGGTTTTTTCGGTTTCTTTGAATGTGAAAATGATTTCGAGGCGGCTGAAAAACTATTCGATACCGCTGGTGTTTGGCTGCAGGCAAAAGGCGCAGAATATATGCGTGGACCAGTCAATCCTTCGACCAATTATGAATGCGCCTTGTTGGTCGAAGGCTTCGATCAGGACCCCGCGTTGATGATGCCTTACAACTTTGATTATTATGTTGAATTGTTCGAGAAGTATGGACTTACGAAAGCCATTGATCTGTTTGCTTATGAAATTGGCGTCAGCTCTTTCAATATGTCCGAAAAACTCAAGCGAGTGGCTGACCGCCTCAAGAGTCGTTACCGGATAAATCTCCGCACCATCAACATGAAAGATTTTAAAAACGAAGTGAAGACGGTGCGCGAAATTTATAACGATGCCTGGAGCAACAACTGGGGATTTGTGCCGATCAACGAAGACGAATTCGACCATCTGGCAAATGACCTCAAACAGATTGTGGATCCGTCTGTTGTCTTCATCGCAGAGCATCAGGAAGAAGGTAGCGCGAAGAAACGCCCGATAGGCTTTTTCCTGGCGGTGCCTGACATAAATCGCGCCTTGAAAAAGACCAACGGTAATTTATTTCCAACCGGCTTGCTCAAATTGTTATGGCATTCGCGCAAAATTGGCTATATACGAATCATCACGATGGGTGTGGTGAAAGAATTTCAACCGCTAGGCATTGCCGCAGTCTTTTATGATGAAATCTATCGTCGGGCGGTATCAGGCAAATTCAAAGACGGCGAGATGAGTTGGGTCTTAGAGAACAACACCATGATGAATCGCTCTGCTGAACTCATAGGCGGAAAAGTGTCGAAGGTTTATCGCATTTATGAAAAGAATATTTTAAGTTAGAATGATTTCGAACACGCGTATAAAAGCCTCTTCATCCTGTTATTAAATTTTTCGCAAGGCAAATATATTGCGATGACACCTGCATTACTTTCGAGGAGACCAACCGACAATGCGTAAAATGATCGCGTATTTAATAGTCATAGCAGTTTTAGTCGCAGGCGGTTATTACGTTTATATGAATGGGTTTCATTTACCCACTTCATTTAGCGGTATGTTTTCCGCAGACGCGGATACGGCAAACAAGGTTAAAGATTCTTTCAAGTATTCAAAACGCTTAATGGGTTACAACCTTGGAGTCGTTTCAAGTGGAGGCATTGTCAGGCTCACAGGGCAATTGCCATCCGAGGCTTTGAAATCGCTGGCTGGCGAAATTG
>JANMSG010000608.1:0-13068 GCA_031389065.1 Acidobacteriota bacterium
AGCATCTGAAATGTAGTGAATAGTGAACAGTGAATAGTGAATAGTGAATAGTAGGTGTCAGATGCTAGATGTCAGAAAGAGAAAGCGAATGGCTAACATCCGGCATCTTTCCGCTATTCATTTTCCCTTCTTAAACTATTCACTATTCACTGTTCACTATTCACTACATTTCAGATGCTTCTACGCGCTTGCGGTCTCGAAGTTCCGCTAAACGTCCCGCGTCCCAAGACGAAGTGAGACCATATCTGTCTCCTGCGTAGGCAATGCCTTCCACTTTATCCGATTGGCATTTCGAGCAAACCTGCTGCAAGCCACGAGAGGTGTGCCCGCAGCTTGAACAGATGGCAAACTCCGGACAGAAGATTAAACTCGCGCAACTGGATTGATAAAAAGCTATAGAGATTAATCGCCCCATCTCATCCGATTGCGGGAATGAAGCGCCTAACCAAATTTCGGTCGCCGCATTGACGAAGCCGAATTCGTGAAAGACTCCTTCGATGCGTATGCGTTCAAGCACAGGCAAACTGCAAGTTGTTGCCAGACGCGCTCCGTCCGTATAATAAGCGGCACCCGTTTTCGCGTCGCCGCACACAACTTTTGCGGCAAGCTCTCCGAAAAACCGCAAATCTAAACGCGCAAGGCGATGCGATGTTACCTCTGTTGATTGTCCGCTCAACAGAAATCTTACCTTGTGTTTGTTCGACAAGCGCTCGGTTTCGCGTTTCAAATGGGTAAGAACCTTGAGCGCGAATTCTAAAGCTTCGGCTGAAGCATGGAGGTCTGACTCAAGGATTACGCGGCAAAGTTCATTTAAGCCTACGATGCTGATGGCGTGTGTGGACCAGTTGAGTTTCAGAAATGGCGCGCCACTGGCTCTGGTTGTTAACCCTGCCAGCGGTCCCTTTTCACCTAGCGACAAAAGCTTTTCAAGAAAGACACGTTTTTCAAGATGAGCTTGAGCGGCGGTTTCCATCAAGCGCGTCAGTTCTTCAAAGACACGGACTTGATTACCGGCTGCCAGATACCCTACACGCGGTAGATTGAGCGAGACGATTTGAAATTGCGCGGTTCGTAAAGCTGCGCTATCTGTGCGACCTAGAGCTTTCCCGTCATTGATGCCATAGCGGCGATGGAATGACCCTTCATCATCGCGGTCAAATGCAATCGTCAAACCACCACGCTCTACAGCCAGACGACTGGCAAGGTCTAGGATGGCGCGATAGCCCGGAATTTCATTGAAGTGGCTGCTGATGTGTAGAACCAGGCGAGGCGTTAAAAACGCATGACCTGAACCATCACCTTCCAGATAAACTTCGAGCAAGGCTTGCAGGAAACGATGCGCCTCGTTGGTATATTCGCCATATGTTTCCCCCAACTCCTGACCGCCCGCGCCAATCGCTAAACGTGATTTCAAATAGTGCGGCGCATCCCAATCGAGATGCAGATCTGAAAAGATAACTTGCCCGCCACGCGCAATGGCAGGGGCAGAGAATTCGAAGACCAGGGTTTGTGCCAGTTGTTTGATGTCGCCCTCAGAGAGGTTTGTTAAGAAAGGCGCGAGTGCAAAATTCAAGGAATCCCAAATCACTGGACCTGCCAGATACCCTTGCAAGGAGGCGGAAAATTTTACCAGATGCGCGACCAAGACCTCGACGCGGCGAGCTGGGCGCGAACTTGCGAAACCGTGTGGCAAAGCGATGCCGAAGCGTTTGAGATAATCAACGGTGGTGATGATAGAATGTGGACGGTCAATTGCGCCTATGTCGTGGATGTGTATGTCGCCTACGGTGTGGGCGTTACCGATTTGCTCAGAAAAAACATTGAGAATTGCGTACTCTCGTTTGATGGCTTCGGCAAGAATAATGCTGGTTCCTTCGGGCCCGTAAGGCTGCGATGAATTGTCTCGAAAGGCGCTGTGAATGATGCGGTCAACATCGTAAAGTGGAACCCCTAAGCGTGTGTGTATGCGATGCGCGTCTTCGAGTCCAAGCTCAAGCAACTTTGCGTCAACCAGGCCGCGAATCAACGAGGAGCTTAACGAGCGAAAGCCCAGCTTCTGAATGAACTGTTTGACTTCGAGGCTGATGTGAAGCGCCAGATCCGGGTCGAGGTTGGCTTCGCGGACTAAGGCTTCGGCAATACGCTGAGAATCAAATAGCGCAACGTCTTCGTCAGAGCGGCGGACGAGCATCTCCAGTTCGCTCGATTCATCCGGCGCGAGAGGCTCTTTGTTATTTATTTGAAAATTGTCGTTATCCATTGATGAGTTAAGATACTGTTTTTATAGAAGATAAGCAACATTTCGATTGCAGATTGCGGTATGCAGATTGCGAATTGTAAAGCGGTCGAGTATTTTTCAGGCGTTATGTCAAAACCTAAAATCGGAATCTTAATATCAGGGCGAGGCTCGAATATGGTGGCGCTGCTGGAAGCCATGCGCCAAGGCCGACTCCAGGCAGAAGCGGCGCTCGTCATCAGCAACATTGAAACGGCAGCGGGAATTTCAAAAGCCCATGAATATGGAGTTGAAACGCTATTCATCAATCACAAAGGAAGGTCTAGAGAAGTTCATGACCAGGAGATGGCGGTCGAGTTGAAGAAGCGCGGTGTACAGTTAGTTTGTCTTGCGGGATATATGCGTCTGGTAAGTCCGCTGTTTGTTCGTGAATTTCACAATCGCATTTTGAATATTCATCCTTCTTTGCTACCTGCTTTTCCGGGACTCGACGCGCAAAAACAAGCGCTTGAATACGGCGTGAAAATCACCGGCTGCACGGTTCATATCGTTGATGAAGAATTGGATCATGGAGCCATTGTCATGCAGCAAAATGTAGATGTTTTCGATGAAGACTCGGTTGAATCCTTGTCAGCGCGGATACTTGAACAAGAGCATCTGATTTATCCGGAAGCCGTAGCGCGAGCCTTGACCGAAGGCTTTCGCGTAGAAGGAAGACGCGCCTTTTTCAGTGAATAGTGAATAGTGAATAGTGAACAGTGGTGGAACTTATTTCTGACTCTATTAAATAATCAGGAAGTGCATTTACTATTCACTGATCACGATTCACTAAAAAAAATGGAGGCAGCGACCCTTGTGTCGGACTGCCTCGAATGAATGATTCTACCAGCGTTAATTAATAGGGTCGCTGCTCGTTTTGTTAGATACACCTACCCACCCCTTCGCGTTGCCTTATGGATTGAGAAAATCGTTGATCTTCAGATTTTTAATTATTTGGGAAGCCTTCGAGTTGAGCAAGCGATATGGCGAATTTTTACTGTGAGTCTAGGATAGCAATCAGCGAAAAAGAATTCGTAGCTTACAGACACAAATCGGGTAAAAGCCCAACAATTGTGTCTGTAGGTTTTTGTTTTCAGCAGGGACGATTTTCTTCCCTTGAATATCTGATTATTTTGCTTGTCGGACTCTTACTTTTGAGCTAGTATCTGCTGCGTTCGCATCAGTAATGCCCCATATTAATCAAATCTGCACGGTTTCGGGTTGCCTGGTTGATGACAACACAGAGTAGGGGCAGTCTCTATTTAATAGTAAAAATTTGTTTTTCTCTTTGCGAGAGGCACTATTTGGTCTTCGGACGATAGTGTACTAACTGCATGCAATCTTTTGCGAGGCCCTTTCGATGGGTTGCTTAGGCTTTATAACACTAGAGAATTCATTTGAAAAAAACAAAGCATAGTACGCAACCAAACGACTCATTGATGGAGAGTTCAACCTCGCGAGAAGCGGCAAGGCGAAGCAGATTGTCGCTAAAAGAAAAAGCAAGCCGACAAAGGTCTTGAGGTTCACATTAATCGTGTTGGTGATTCTTGCAAGTCTAGCGTTGAGCGTGCTCCAAACCACACGATCCAAAATGACCACTTCGTCCCAAGCCTATAAGCCGTATTCGCTCACTAACCAGATAGTGAAGCCTTGCTAACCGATAAATATAGCGGTGACTAGCGTAGTTGTAGCCAGCAATCTGCCACAGGCGCAGAGCGAGATTGATGAAAGCAGAGCGAGATTGATGAAAAAGGAAGATTAAATTATGACCAAGATGAAACGCACTCCCTTCGCACTATTCATCGTGCTGATAATGGTATTAATGCTCGGCAGCGTCTGGGCACGACAAGACCCAATCCAGACTCAACCGGGTTCGACTTCTCTCGGAAAACCGACCGAAATCATCATGAAACGGGGTGCCAGCACCACTTTAGACCTGCGTAGACTGCCGCAGATTCCGCCACGCAAGCGCGAGCGGCCCGAGCGCGGGGATCCGCAAATTGAACGTACAGCGATCCAGAAGGGAATCAATCCACCGCCTGATGTCACCACGCCGTCCGTGCCGCCGATCAATGCTCCTGCACCTCCGCCCATCATGAACTTCGACGGTCTGGACTTCGCCAACTGGGGCGCCGGGCATCCGCCCGACACCGTCGGTGATGTTGGGCCGACCTATTACATACAGGCTATCAATACTTCCATAGGAATCTTTCGCAAATCCGACGGTGTGAGGGTTGCCGCGTTCACCTTCGACACCTTTATGAGTCAGGGTAATTTCCCTGATTGCACCATATGCAGCACAGAAAACTTCGGCGATCCGGTCATTCTGTACGACACCTTTGAGGATCGCTGGGTCATCACGGACTTCGCATTTCAACTCGACGGTTCCAATAACGTCGTCAATCCTCCAGGCGCCTTTCAGGTGATAGCGGTCTCCAAGACCGGCGATCCGGTAGCTGGCGGGTGGAACTTCTACTCCATCAACACGGTTGGCGGGCTCGGTGACTATCCAAAGCTTGGGATCTGGCCGGACGGCTTGTACATGTCTGTAAACATGTTCGGCTACGCCGCCGGTTCACCTTTTCAAGGGACGCGAGTGTACGCTTTCAACAAGGCGCAGATGTACGACGGGCAGCCCAACGCCCAGGTGGTAACCTTTAATGCTCCGACGGGAGATTTCACGCTTCTGCCGAGTAACGCGCGGCTACAGACAGGCACCCCGTCACCCGGCGCCCCCAACTACTTCGTCTCGACCTGGCAATTCCTCAATGCCTTGACAGTCTACAAGTTCCACGTTGACTGGAACAGTATCTCGAATTCAACCTTCACCGGTCCGGACGTGCCGTTAGCCGCCACCAGTTGGCCCAACGCAAACGTGCCAAATGCGCCGTCGCAGGGTGGGAACACTCTGGATGCCCTTGGGATACGGGCAATGATGCAGAACCAGTACGCGAATATAGGGGGCACTGAATCGTTGTGGACCACCCATACGGTTCGCAGGGGAAATACCACCGGATTTGCAGCCCCGCGCTGGTACCAGGTGAATGTCACAGGCGGCGTCGTGGCCCCCAACATTCCGCAGGCCGCAACCTGGGATCCTGACGCCGCCAACGTCATCCACCGATTCATGCCCAGCCTGGCTGTAGACAGGATGGGCGACATGGCCCTAGGGTACAGCACTTCGAGCAGCACAACCAAGCCTGCTATCAAGTATGCCGGGCGTCTTGCGACCGATCCGATCAATACCCTGGGACAGACCGAAACTGTGCTCCATCAGGGTGCCGGTACCCAGACCGGCAGTTGCGGGGGCACTTGTGCTCGTTGGGGTGACTACAGCGCGATGACCCTTGATCCTGACGGTTGTACCTTCTGGTACACCAACCAGTACTACGCGGCTGATGGCCTGAACTACCAGACACGCATCGGCTCGTTCAAATTCGCGGAATGTACACCAGTCGGGGGAGGAGGCACGATCTCTGGAACCGTGACGGCGACCATGGGCGGCGCGCCACTCAGTGGCGCGACAGTTCAGCTCGGAGCGCGGTCAACGACGACCGACGGCTCAGGGTTCTATTCGTTCCCGAATCTTCCGGCAGGAACCTATCCGAACATCACTGCCAGTTTCCCAGGCTATATCACCGCGACAGCCACGAGCATAGTGGTGACCGATGGCGGCACGACGACCCAGAACTTCTCTCTCGCCACGGCTCCGACGAACGCCTGCCTGACCGATACAACAATGGCGGACTTCCTGATGGGCTTGTCGACGAATGTTGATCTCACGACCAGTCCCGGCGATATCATATTGTTGGATGCTCCCAATATTGATCAACAGAACACAGCCGGCACCACGACCGGGACCGGCTTCGGCACGCCCGCTTGGACCGGTCAGACCTTCATCGCGGGGGTTACCGGCCAGATCGTCAAAGCGGACATCCAACTCTTCTGCAATGGTTGCGGAGCGACTCCGCCGAACCTCACGCTCTCCGTTCGAGATACCAGCGGCGGTCTGCCAACGGGTGCCGACCTCACCAGCACGACGATCCCCGGTTCTACCTTTGCGAGCGGCGCGTCCGTTTTGTATACAGCCACCTTTGGCGTGCCCGTAACTCTAAACTCTGGAACCCAATACGCTCTGGTGCTGCGTCCGGTATCGGCCCCGGCGGGTACCGGGTACTTCTGGATCCGCTCCAGCCCCAGCACATATGCCAGTGGTTCGCGCGTTCTCTCAGCCAATAGCGGCGGCACGTGGTCTACGGACACGGCCCGAGATTACAACTTCAAAACCTACATGCAGACCGGCTTCGCACTATCCGGCAATCTGATCTCATCGAATAAGGATAGCAACCCCTTGGCTGGTCTAACGCCGATCTGGACAACGCTCTCCTGGAATGCCACAGTCCCTGCAAACACGAACCTTCAGTTTCAGGCAGCGGCCAGCAATATGGATTTTGGGCCGTTCAACTTCGTCGGTCCCGACGGAACTGCCGGGACATTCTTTACCACCAGCCCGGCCTCGCTCAGCCAGTTCAACGGCAGCCGTTACCTCAAGTACAAGGCCTTTTTGTCAACCACAGACAACACCATAACGCCAACCGTAAATGATGTAACGGTCTGTTATTCAAATGTTGACTGTAGCGGCACGATGGCAACGATTACACCAACTCCGGCGCAGGTCTGCCCCAACTCAACAGGCAATACGGCAAGCGGCCCGGCAGGCGCGACAGCTTATGCCTGGTCAATAACCAACGGCACCATCGTCGGTAGCACAACGGGGCAGTCAATAATCTACACCGCAGGCGCATCCGGTAATGTAGGGTTGACGCTAATGATTACAGCTGCCAACGGGTGCCAAGTATCGAACTCGGTAAACGTTCCCATCGTCACCGTCCCGACGCCGACGATCACCCCCGGAGGGCCTACGACCTTCTGCGCTGGCGGCAGTGTTACATTGACCTCTAGCAGCGCCAGCGGCAATCAGTGGTATCTCAATGGCAATCCGATTGGCGGCGAAACCAATCAGAACTATGTCGCCACGGCAAGCGGCAGCTATACGGTTGTCGTTACCATTAGTGGCTGTTCCAGCGCTCCATCGGCAGCAACAATCGTCACCGTTAACCCAACTCCGCCAACCCCAACGATTACGCCCGGAGGCCCGACGACCTTCTGTCAGGGCGGCAGTGTCACCTTGACTTCGAGCAGTGCCACCGGCAATCAATGGTATCTCAATGGCAATCCGATTGGCGGCGAAACCAATCAGACCTATGTTGCCACGGCTTCTGGTAGCTACACGGTCGTCGTCACTGTTAATGGGTGCCCAAGCGCTCCATCGGCAGCGACAACCGTGACCGTTAACCCGATTCCTGCAACGCCGACAATTACTCCTGGAGGGCCTACGACCTTCTGCACTGGCGGCAGCGTGACTTTGACCTCAAGCAGTGCGACTGGTAATCAGTGGTATCTCAACGGCAACCCAATCGGCGGTGCGACCAGTCAACAATATGTCGCCACCGCTTCTGGTAACTACACGGTTGTGGTCACTGCCAGCGGTTGCTCCAGCGCCCAGTCAGCAGCGACAACGGTGACGGTCAACCCGGTTCCTGCCACACCGACGATTACACCCGGAGGCCCGACCACCTTCTGCGCGGGCGGCAGTGTCACCTTGACCTCAAGCAGTGCGACTGGTAATCAGTGGTATCTCAACGGCAACCCAATCGGCGGTGCGACCAGTCAACAATATGTCGCCACCGCTTCCGGCAGCTACACCGTTATCGTCACCAGTCTCGGCTGCTCTAGCGCTCCTTCGGCGGCAACCGTGGTGACTGTCAACCCAACTCCACCGACGCCGACCATCACGCCGGGAGGCCCTACGACCTTCTGTCCGGGCGGCAGCGTTACCTTGACCTCAAGCAGTGCGACTGGTAATCAGTGGTATCTCAACGGCAATCCCATCGGCGGCGAAACCAATCAGACCTATATCGCCACCGCCTCGGGCAGCTACACCGTTATCGTTACGGCCAGCGGCTGCTCCAGCGCTCCTTCGGCGGCCCTCACTGTGAGCGCCAACGATACGACACCTCCAACGATTACTTGTCCGAGTAATCTCTCCCCATCTACTGACCCGAATCAGTGTCAGGCTGTCGTTACTTACTCGGTGCCAACCGTCTCGGATAACTGTTCCGGCGTTGGTACACCCACTTGTTCGCCTTCATCGGGTGCGATCTTCCCCAAAGGCACGACGACCGTCAATTGCAATGTCAGCGACGCCAACGGCAATTCCGCCTCGTGCAGCTTTACCATCACCGTCAACGACACCCAACTGCCTTCCCTTACCTGTCCCAGTGACATTCTGTTTACCACTCCGGGAGGCAATGATCCCTGTGGCACCGTCATCTATAAGACGCCGACGGCCAGCGATAATTGTCCTTCACCGGCGCCAACCGTCGCGTGCAGTCCGCCATCGGGCAATTGCTTCCCGGTCGGCATGACAACCGTCACCTGCACGGCGACCGATAGTTCCAATAATCAGAAGCAATGCACCTTCAAGATCACCGTGCAGAACCCCTGTGCAGCGCTCACTTGTCCGGCCAATATCACCAAAATCAATGATCCGAACCAGTGCGGCGCAGTGGTCACTTATCCGGCACCGACACCTATGGGTACAGGATGTGGCACCATCAATTGTTCGCCTGCTTCGGGATCGTTCTTCCCGAAAGGTACGACGACGGTCACTTGCAACACAACCGCCGGACCGAGTTGTACCTTCACCGTGACGGTAAACGACACACAGCCGCCTGTGATTACCTGTCCGGTGAATCTAACGGCGATTATTACCACTCCCAATGCCAATTGCGTTGTGGTCAATTATGCGCCAGTAGCGAGTGATAATTGTCCGGGAGTAGGAGTCGTCTGTAGTCCTGCCTCTGGAACTTGCTTCCCATTAGGAGTGACAACCGTGACCTGTACAGCTACCGATAGTAGTGGCAACACGGCAACCTGTAGTTTTACGGTATCGGTCTTTGATATCTGCATACAGGATGATTCAAATGCCGGCACGGTTCTTTTAATCAATTCGGCGACCGGGGCGTATCGCTTCTGCTGCAATGGAAGCGTCTTTACGGGAATCGGAAAGGTTAAGATAAAGGCGTCAGTGGTGACCTTTGAGCATAACTCAACAACCCGCAGAGTATCTGGCAGAGTAGATCGCTCAACATTCACTGGAACAGGTTCGATTCAACAACCGCCGGGAACCAATCTCTGTACGATCTCGGATCGAGACATACGGGATAACACTTGTATCTGTCAATGAGATGGTTAATTTATCGACTTCCTAAATAGATAGCCAGGAAGTGATTTTGGCGCGGTTCAATACTTTCATTGAACCGCGCCACTTTTATTTTGCTTGCGGGAGGCGAACGGGTTTAAGCCCAAACATTACCGGGTACGATCTGCACGAACGGAAAAAGTAATTGGCTGCGTGGTGACCATACCAAATTCGGAGCCGCCTTTAATGACAGCGCTTCTGCCCTTCTGTAACATGACACCGGCAACGCCTGCACCAGCGCCTATTAGACCGCCAATCGCGGCGCCTTTGCCGCCGCCAATGGCTGCGCCAATGACTGCCCCGCCGACTCCGCCGCCGCCGATATAGCCGATATTGCGATTATCAGAAGACCTGCCGCTGACGCCGCTTTCCCCGTCAACGTCGCCGCCCCTTTCGTCTAGCATGTCGGTCATCTCGCCGTTGAGTTTCTTTCTGGTGCCGTCAGGCAAAACCAATGTATCGAAAGTGAGAGAGAGTTTCCCTTCGCGGCTGCGCGAGCGCGAAGAAAGTACAGAGGCGACGCGTCCTTCGACGGTTGCACCCGCGGGCACGACTTCAACGCCGCTTGCATAAACCGGTGTAATCACGGTTGCGGTAAATTTGTCGCCGGTGCGCGCGGTTTCGGAACTGACGGTTTGATTCATACGCAGCCGAAAAGCTTGATTTTGCTCTAAGGTGTAGGTTGCATAAACGGGACCGACGACTCCGGCGCTTGAATAATTGGAGGAGGACGAATCGTCGTTGACTCGATTGGAAACAGGCGTTCGTTTGGCGGTGGTTGTGCGAGAGGTTCGGCGTTTCACAGTCGGTTTGCAAGAGCAGCTTCGTTTCTTGGTTGAAGCCAAAGCTACGGATTCGGTGATTGGCGCGAGCGCCGCAATCATCATAAGTATTAGTACCGATAGACCGATAAATCTTTTCATGGCTTGATTTCTCCTGACTATTTGCTGCTTTGATTTAGAGAATCGCAAAATGAGCCGAATTCTCAGCGCAAGCTTGGGATGAGTGGGCAAGCGTATCGTGTTGCCCTATTTATTGAAAAATAGTTTGCAAATCCTAATTTATTCCATTTTGCATCAGCCTTGACACAAGGGTGTTTGGGCGGTTATTCTAAACGTCTTTTTTGTATAACAATTTTAAGTATCAGTAGGAGAGACAAATAGATGGCTAATCACAAGTCAGCAATCAAACGAGTTCGCCAAACAGAACGTAAAAATACGGTCAACAACAGGAATCGCGCCAGTCTTCGCACAGAGTTAAAAAGGCTTCGCGCCCTGATTGCGCAAGGCAACGCTACGGAAGCGAAAACTTTGCTTCCGCAGACCGTTTCGCTCATTGATAAATCAATTCAAAAAGGCATACTTCATGTGAATGCGGCTGCAAGATATAAATCACGCTTGACAGCCAGCGTCAACAAGCTGTCTGTCTAGTCTTTGCATCAATCAGCATAAAAATTTGATTACACAAAAAGAGTACGGCTTTATTAGCCGTACTCTTTTTGTGTCTGAATGCTTTCGCTTTCTTCTATGAAATTTGCGCCCTAAATTGGTCGCGTCCTTTTATTTACCCTTAACAAATTGCGTCAAGCGCTTTCGGGCATGGTCAATTCGGCAATCAGAAATTCGAGTTGCAGTCTAGGTGTGGCTTCCGAGCTTTTAATTGCCACATCAACTTCTGCCAGACGCTTCAAGCCATGCACGATCTCTTCGCGTGATAGGCGACTGACGATCATATTGAACTCTTTGGCACGTGCCCCATATTGCCCTGTCGCTTTTGCCACTTCTTCAAACGACGCGCGCCTCGCAATCAAATCTTTTGCCGCTAAAAGTCTGCGATAGAGTCCGGCAATTGACCCGACCAACATCACAGGTTCGGCTTTATCATCGAGCATTCTGTGCATCATTCTCATGGAGCGTTTGCGGTCGCGTTTCATAATCGCGTCCCAAAGTTCGAACCCCGTGTGTTCGCGCACACGCGGCACAAGTTGTTCGATAGCTGCGTGATTGATGAAACCGCCTTCGGCATACGCTGCCAACTTTTCCAGTTCGTTCACGAGCCTCCCCATAGGCGTTCCCAGTAGCGCAAGAAGATGACCAAGCGCCGCTGGCTCTATGCGACAACCTCTACTTTTCAAAAAAGCTTCGGCGTATTTTGAGGCTTGCGCCTCTGTGAGCTTTTCAAAATTCACAACCGTGCAAGTCTTCATCAATGCAGCAGTGATTTTTCTTCGTTGATCTAACGAAATGGCGCGAAAAACTATCGTAGTAGTCGGTGAAGGATGCTTCAAATAATCCAGCACGACATCAAGTTCTTCTTCTTTAATTTTGTCGAAGTCGCGGATGATGACCAAACGCCGAGCCGCCATCATAGGCAATTGATTGGCATTATCAATGGCTATCGGCGCTGTGGTTTTTGAGCCTTGCACCGATTCGCCGATTGCGAAAGTTGCAAAATTAAACAGCCGCCCGGCTTCGTCTATCGTGCTGGTGAGCAATTGGACAGCGCGGTTTTGCAGATATTCTTCTTCACCTACGAAAAGATAGAGCGCCTCTATGCTGCCGGTTTTCACCTGCCGTTTAAACTCTTCGTAAGAAATGCCATCTAATTTTTTCTTCGGATATCTGCTCACTTGCCTTCCAGGATTGTTGAGATAATGGATTGCGCGAAATCTTTGGCGACCCGTTCAACCGCCGGATTCTCTTCATTGAAGAAAGACTCCGGGTCATCAGACAATTCGTATTCACCCTCAAATGAGAGACGCGAATTTTGAAATAGAATCTTGCGCGAGTTGTTGTCGCGCAGCGTTACGCTGACGACGATACGCACGGTCCAGACGCGTGTGCGACCTTGTTGATCGAGAATCGAACCGATGGCGCGAAACGAACGGATGTCGCCGTTCATTACGGCGTCCGCTCCATCCGTATTCGTGGTGATGTTGATGCCGCGAGCGCGTTTCAAAACCTCTTCGATGACCGCTTTGGTGAAACGCTGTTCGACGCGATATTTCAGACTGGAGTTTTGAAAAACCGGAACCGCGAGAATCTTGATATCCGGCGGCAGACTTTTCCCTTTGCCAGCAGGTTTGTAGCCGCAAACGTCAACCAACATCAAAAGCACTATGACTAATAGGGTAGGCTTAAACATTGCGCCTTGATATTAGCTTTGACAGATGCAAACAGACAAGCATCATGGTCCGGGCTTAACGAAAACCATCTGAAAACCGATCAGCGATGGAGGCTTCGATGGAGGAATATTTATCAGGAAGCGAGTCCAATGCGTCGCATCAAGTTGTGAAAGCGCGCGTCGGATCGAAGCCCATCAAGATGTGCATCAACTTTTAACAGGACTAACATTCCATCCTTTACTTCGTAGGCTTTTTCCAGCCAGGCGATTGCCTTGTCGTTATCCTGGAGTCCTGTATAAATAGTGGCAATCAGGTATGGTGAGATGTGGCGTTGTTTTGACATGG
>JANMSG010000621.1:0-7334 GCA_031389065.1 Acidobacteriota bacterium
ACGATGAACAGAAGAGGATTTCCAAAGCGTTCATCGTTCATCATTCATACTTCATACTTTATATAAAAGGTCAATATGCGTGTTTCTCTGTTTACTACCTGTTTAGTGGATCAACTCTTCCCGCAGGTCGGGCGGGCGATGGTCGAAACGCTTCGCTATTTAGGCGTGGAAGTTACCTTCAACTCAGGGCAGACCTGCTGCGGGCAGCCCGCTTTCAACAGTGGGTATCGCACTGAAGCACGTACCATGGCTGAATACTTCATTAAAGTTTTTGAGGGCGAGCGCGCCGATTTTATCATCGCTCCTTCGGGGTCCTGCACGGCGATGATGCGCAACTATTACGGCGAGTTATTTCATGAGCCGGAGGATGAACCCTGGCGCAAAAGACTTGAGCCAGTGCAGGCGCGACTCCGGGAGTTCTCAGAGTTTATCGTCAAGGATTTGGGTATCGAAGACCTGGGGGCGCGATTTGCCGGTCGTGTCACCTATCACGATGCCTGTCACCTGCTGCGCGAGTTGCGCATTTCGGACGAACCGCGCCGCTTGATCCGCGCCGTGCGCGACATCGAATACATCGAGATGGCAACACCGGATGCTTGCTGCGGTTTCGGCGGTACTTTTTCGGTCAAATACTCGGAAATCTCTTGCGCGATACTGGAAGAGAAGTTGGATTGCATTGAGCGCAGCGGAGCGCAGTTTGTCATCGCCAACGATTCAAGCTGCTTGATGCAAATCGCCGGAGGTCTGAGCCGCAATGGTTCATCAGTCAAAACCATGCATCTGGCTGAGCTTTTAGCGAAGCGGTAGTCGCTCATTGGGATGAGAAAGGAAAAAATTGGTAGTACTGCCTGATGTTCATTGAAAGAATAATCCGACAAGCCCGCGAAGCGGGCGACAGCATAAAGCCCAGTGTGAAGCAAAGCGCAACGCTGGGTAACAGCGCAGGATAATTTTCGCTAGCCCGCGAATGCGGGCGATAGAGTGTGCGATTCAAATATCTGTCACCCGCTTCGCGGGCTAGTTGGAGATGGGATTGCCCGCCAACCCCGCGCTCACGCACGGGGCTTTATGCTGTCGCCTGCGGAGCAGGCTAACGTGGTACGATTATTTTTTCAATGAACATCAGGTGGAATGCTTCAACAGCAAAAGATTCCACCTTCAGGCGGTACGACATACCTTCTCTCCTGATTGAATCATTTGCATATCGGTCTAAGGAAACCATGACTCTTACCAACAACCCTGATTTCACCGAGCGATCACACACAGCGATTGAAGATGTCACACTTCAATCGGCGCTCAAGAACCTGACAACGACCTTCGTAGAAAGACGCCGCGATGCCTTGAGCAGCGTACCGAACTGGGAAACTTTGCGTGAACGTGCGCGACAGGTCAAAGAGCATACGATCGAGAACCTCGATTATTATCTGGAGCAACTCGTCGAGAACGTGACAGGACATGGCGGCAAGGTCTATTGGGCAAGCACAGGTGATGATGTGTGCCGTTACATCATCGAACTGGCTGAGGCGCGCGGCGTCAAATCGGTCGTCAAGGGAAAATCCATGACCACTGAAGAGATTGAACTCAATCACGTGCTCGAAGCCGCAGGCATACGTGCGATTGAAACCGATCTCGGCGAGTACATTATTCAGCTTGCTCACGAAAAGCCTTCGCACATCATCGTTCCCGCCATACACAAAACGCGCCAGCAAATCGCTGAACTCTTCATGGAGAAACTGCGGGTCGGTCAGATCAGTGAAGTTGCTGAAATCACCGCCATCGCTCGTGAACGCTTGCGCAACGAATTCCTCACAGCTGGAATGGGCATCACCGGTGCGAACTTCGCCATAGCCGAAACCGGAACCATTGTACTTTTTGAGAACGAAGGCAACATACGCCTCAGCACGCAAGTTCCCAAGATTCACGTCGCCGTCGTAGGCATAGAAAAAGTCATCCCGCGCTTTGATGACCTCTCGGTTTTTCTACGCCTGCTGCCAAGAAGCGGCACCGGGCAGAAGCAGACGGCTTACGTCTCTTACCTCAACGGTCCCAGGGAGCTATCAGGCGACCACGAATTTCACCTGATTTTGATGGATAACGGACGGACGCGAATCCTTGCCGATAAACAGATGCGCGAATCGCTGTATTGCATACGCTGCGGCGCTTGTTTGAATGTCTGCCCGGTCTATCAAAAGATTGGCGGGCAGGCGTATGGTTGGATTTATCCGGGCCCGATTGGCGCAGTCATCTCGCCACAGTTGCAAGGCTTGAAGAAAGCCCGCGAACTGCCATTTGCTTCGAGCCTGTGCGGCGCGTGCAAGGATGCCTGCCCTGTGCAGATCAATCTGCCTGATTTGCTGCTCGCCCTGCGCTCGAAAGTCAAAGAGGACGAAGGCGTCACGCTTGATGCCGGAAAACTTGCCGAGCGCGTGGTGATGAAAGGTTACGCGGAGACCGCCAAGCATCCCAAATTGTTTGCCGCAGCGGGGTGGCTTATGCGTCGTCTGGCGGCAGTGGTGGCGGAGGAGGGGACTATCAAAAGCGCTCCTGCGCCATTTGACGAGTGGACCAAGCAGCGCGATCTTCCTGCGCCACAAGGCGATTCGTTCCGCGAGTGGTGGAAGGAGAATGAAAGCAAGGAGAAGTCAGGCGATGAGTGAGACGACCGGCAGTGCAGTTCAAGGGCGGGTGCTTGATGATATACGCCGCGCCTTGGGGCGAAGCGAAACGGTGAAGCCTGCGCCACTTGAACCTTTCATTGAAACAAGAATTGAAGAAGATCGCGAAGAACTACTGGCGCGCTTTATTCATGAAGCAACGGTGGTGGGCGGCGTTGTCTATCGTGCGCACAAGGTCGAAGAGGTTGGCGCATTGATCGCGCAAATCTGCGAGGGCGCGCCAAGCCTTGATGTCGCCCTATCAGGTTCGTCTCTGTTGTTGGAGATAAATTTGTCGGCGCAACTTGCGGCGCTACATCTGTCGGTGGTTGCGGCTACAGATTTCAGTGCAGCCGAAAAAGGGAAGTTGATCGCTCGCCTGGCCGAATGCGGCGCAGGAGTGACAGCGGTTGATTATGCGATTGCCGAAACCGGCACCCTGGCGCTCAGTAGCGACGAAGAGCAGGCGCTATTGGTTTCACTTCTGCCGATCATCCACATCGCGGTGATTCGTCCCCAGCAGATTCTTGCTAGTTTGACCGATGTCGTCAGAGAGTTGGGTAGCGAGCGTATGCGAAGAGTCGTACCGTTTCGCTCGGCGACGTTCATCACAGGTCCCAGCCGCACGAGCGACGTTGAATTGACCTTGAGCATAGGGGTTCACGGACCCAAAGAATTACATCTGATTATTCTTAGCGATTGAGTTAGGCAAGGGTAGCTATGACGAAAATCAGTAGCGTAACCCTTGCCTTTTGGCTGACGATAGTCTTCCTTCCAGGACGCAAGGAAATTTTCTCTGCGGTTTCGCTTGAGGAAATAACTGGATACACCTCGAATTCGACAAGGTCACTCCAATTGGCGCGCCTACTCCACAACTTAACCAAGCTCTTCTTCAAAGGTGCCGAAGAGCTTGGTTATTTTCTCTTAAGGGCTGGCGTTTTCGTTGCTCACCCCTCGCTTTCTGACCTTGTAACTCCCCGATGATTCCGAGGCGAATTTCCCCAGTCTCAAAGATTGAATGCTCTTACCAGGAATGCCGCCATCTGCTCACGGGTCACAGAATTTGTGGGACAGTAAAGCGGCGGACTCGTGCTGCATCCAAGCGTGATGTTTAAGACCGCCATCCGATCTATGAAGTTGTAGAAGCTATTCGAAGGTGGCACATCATTGAATCGCTGCATCGCAGGAGTCGGCGGATTGAGTTCTCCCAGCGCCCTGATGATAAAAGCCGCCATCTGTTCTCGCGTGACAGGGTCGCTCGGGCAGTAGTTGCCGCCTCCACAGCCTAAAGTGATTTGCCGTATGGCCATCTGTTCGATGAAGGCATAGAACTGATTCGCAGGCGGTACGTCCGTGAAGCGTTGCGACACAGGAGTCGACGGATTAAAATCGCCCAGGGCGCGAATGAGGAAAGCAGCCATCTGCTCGCGGGTAACGGTCTGAGTCGGGCAGTAGTTGTTCGCGTCACAGCCGAGCGTCACGCCGCGCGCCGAGAGCTTGCCGATCTCTGTGTAAAAGGGATGACCGACAGGCACGTCGAGGAAAGCCGCCCCTTGCAGCACGGTGAAGGTCTGATTGGCAATTGTGATCGTGCCGACCCTCCTGCTTGTTGCGCTATTGTTTGCTACGGTGTAGGTGACCGCGCCGTTGCCTGTGCCAGAGCCAGTTGAGTTGATGGTGATCCAGGAATCGGTGGTGGTTGCCGTCCAGGTTGGCCCATTTGGACCCGTCACGTTGACACTTCCCATACCGCCCGATGCCGTGAAGGCTTCACTCAGCTTGGCAAGGGCAAACTGTGAGAGCGATATCTCCCAGATGCCGCGACCGTGCGTGGCGATTCGCAGAACGCGGTTGGTCGCCTGTATAGCCATGTCGAAAACCGCTACGCGAGGCAGCCCCGTGCTGAATGGCGTCCAGCTTGTGCCGCCGTCCGTTGATCTGTAGACGCCGATGTCTGTTCCTGCGTACAGGTTGCTGGCGATGGCAGGGTCTACGACGAACGCATTAACCGGTACATCCGGGATGCCCGTGCCTGCTACAGTCCAGGTCGGCGCTGCGTTGCTGAGGTTTGTCGTCTTCCAGACGTGCTGCCCTGCAACCAGACCAAAGCCCGCAAGCGTTACATAAGCCGTGTCAACATTGGTTGGGTCAATGACCGCCCGCGCGGCATAATTGGCGGGAATTGGCCCTGTAACATTGTTGAGCGGATTTGCTCCTGTCGTCGTCCTGTAGACATGCCCGTTGGACAATCCGACGATTCGCACATTGTCGTTTTGTGGCGAGATGCCGATGGCAGTAACTGTCTGCCCGGCTTCAAACGGACCCTGGCTGACTGCAGTCATCAGGTCGCCCTTATTGGTTGAACGGTACAGGCGGTTTGTACCGAAGTACAGAGTGTTCGGCGTACCTGGTCCTAATGCCATCGGCGCATAGAATTCGACCGCATCGGTTATAAGTATGCCGTTGACGGCTTCGCCAACAGAGCCGTCACAGACAGGCGCAGGATTAGCACCAGCGAATGCCCCGCGCAGAGCCCACTCTCCTTCCGTGGCGCAGGCTGCGGTGTTGACGCGACCGAAGGCGATCAGCCCGTTAGTCTGGTTGAAATAGGTATGGTACATCGTTACGTTCGCCGTGCCGACGGAACTCTGGTCAATGAGAGAGAAGCCGCCATCGCCGAAATCCGCCCGTGTCCAGGTGCCGTCCGGGCGCTTCAACTCTGTGCCGTTGTCCTGCGTGCCGCCGATCATGAATTCTCTATCGGTCGGGTGCAGGGCAAGACTCTGGAATTGCGTGGCATTGAACCCTGTATTGTTCATACTGGTCCAGGTCGCGCCGCCGTTCGTTGATTTATAGATGCCGCCGTCTGTTCCCATATAAGCGATTGAGGTGTTCGATGGGGCAAACGCGGCGACGTGGTTATCGGCATGCACGCCTGCGGAGGTAGTTGCAGGGTTTGAGAAAGTGGCTCCTCCATCTGTCGAACGGACCGCCAACTTCGAGCAGGTGCTGTTGACATTGCCACCCAAAATCACGTTGTTCGCGTTATTCGGGTCAACTGCCAGAGAGATGTTATAGGAACACTGACCGCCGCAAAACCCGTTGCCACCGCCGAGCGCCGCTGACCAGGTTGCCCCGCCATCGGTGGATTTCTTCAAGGTTCCTGATTGGCTTTGGGCATTGCAGGCAGCGATAGCGGAAGGCTCGCCAATCGCCGCATATATGGTAGTCACCATGCCGACTTTATTGATGGCAAGCTCGGTTCTGAATGTTGCGGATGCTGTCCCCACGGTCAACGTGCGCGAAAAGGTCGGAGTCACAGCCAGCGCGTCGGTCGTGCGATAGATGCCGCCGGAACCTGCTGTGTTGAATCCGACAACTGTGCATACTAGATTATTCGGGGTGCCCGGCTCCATCACAATGTCCGTAATAGAACGGTTGCCGCCATTTTCAGTTCCTACGGTAAGCTTTGTAAACGTGGGCGTGGCTGTTGTCGCATTGGTAGAGCGGAAGAGTCCTCGACTCGGCTGAGCAATGCTGATGTCGCAGCCTATACCGCCAATGCCGCTCGTCGTCGAGACAAAAATGGTATTCGGGTCGGTCGGATGGACAACGATCTTACCAATTGAGCGTCCGCTCATGACGTCAACAGCGCTGCCGTCTTGATTGAACGGCCCGCTGAGCGTCGGCGTCGTATCGGCGTTGGTTATGCGATAGACGCCTACGCCAAAGAAGCTGTCGCAGGAAAAGTTCGGCTCGCCTGTGCCGACGAAAACGGTGGTCGGGCTGGATGGAGAGATGGCTATCGCGCCCACAGCCAGCGATTGCGCCGAGTCGAATATCGCCTTCCAGGTCGTGCCGCCATCCGTCGTTCTATAAAGGCCGCCATTTGCCGTACCGACGTAAGCTGTGTTCGGGTTGGTCGGGTGGACGGCAATGGATATGGTTCTGCCGCTAACGGCTGTTGAAGGCGAGGTCTGACCATTGGGAATTGGCGCAGGGCCAATAGATTCCCAGGCAGCTGTCGCGATGGCAGGCGCTGATTGACGCTCTGCCTGCTCCTGCCTTTCCATCTCTTGAATCGCCTTCACGCGAGGGTTAGAGGGCAGGTCATACGGAACACCTCGCAGCTTGTTGACGTGGGCATTGCGGCGTTGCAGATACTCATCTTTATCAATTAGACCGATGGCAAATGGCGGGAGATCGGCCTCTTCTTCCCCTTGAGGACTCTGCTGCGCGCTGACGCGCAACGAAGCCGTGCCACTGAACGCTACAAAAGCGAATAAAAGGACGATAAGAGTGAACAAAAGGAGCAAATTTGAACGACTTTGCATAATAAACCTCCAAGCATTTCTAATAAGTTTTGGTAGTGTGTCAATAAGCTGAACAGGGTATGAGAGGTAGCCTCTGCCTTGCCCAAATAATCTGATTTCAGCAACTAGCCCTCAGGCTGAGAGAAAGGATTTGAGGAGGGCAATGATTTTTGTTGATGAAAAGCTGCCGTTTAGACCGATAGAGTGTATTCTATCGCGTCATCTGACACAACCTCTATTCAGTAGAGTCCTAAAGTCGTGGTGTTTTGTGAGAAGGCGCGAAGCGTGTGAAAGCATAAAGCCCAGTATGAAGCGAAGCGGAGTGCTGGGTAGGTTCATCATCATACCCCCCTAGCCCGCGAAGCGG
>JANMSG010000640.1:0-6949 GCA_031389065.1 Acidobacteriota bacterium
GGCATCTCCATCTGGATGCTTTTGCTTTCATAAAAACTACATCTGCGAAGCGCAAAATCATTCTTCTTCATCAGGGACGGAAAGCGCGTAGAAATATTTCAAACCATTGCATCTCAGCCGATCTTAATACCGATGCTTTCTAAAAACTTCGTCGGTCGGTCGCCGCCGATTAGAGCGAAAACATAATCATTTGCCAGCCGCGCTTTCTCTGTCCCTTTGCCGTCCATCAAAACCACTTCGGTTTCGCTGATCTCTTTAATCTGGGTTCTGAATAAGACTTTGATCTTGCCCGCGTCAATGCAATCGTAGACATTCATTTTGTTGCCGAGTTTTAAATCGCCTTTGAAATCGCTGCGAATCACCAGCGTCACGTCGTTTGTGCGCGTGAAGGTGATTTTGTCTCCGTCGCGTTTCAATCCGGCTAAATCAACCGCCGATTCGATGGCTGAATTGCCAGCGCCTACCACGATACATTTCTTATTCACATATTCGTCAGGGTCTGTGAGGCGGTATTTCACTTTGCTGTCTTCGACGGGCGGCAACATTCTGACAGGGAATTTTTCACCGCACTTGTTACAAAACTTTTGCACTTCACGGCGAGCGTTTCCGCACTGTGGGCAATGTTTTGCCAATATCGGCGGAGGTTGTGTGATGATCTTCAAGTCTTCGCCCTGGACGCCCAGTCGCAGAGGCGTGCCGCGATTGCCGATGGCGATGATGACTTTGCGCGCTTTGTAACTTATTTTTTCCTGTAGACTGCCTCTTTCACAGTTGATCGTAAACCATCCGTTTTCTGGCTTGATGCCTTTGCAGCTTTCCTCTTCGTTGATGGTCACATCATTTTGCATCATCGCATCGAACCAGCCTTTCAACATATCCTCTTTTTTGCCGCCAACGCCGGGCAGCGGGATGCCGCCTTTGGCGTCAACCGTGTCCGGCTTATAAAAAACATACTTGCCAGCCGGATAGGTCTGTTGAATCGTCGCGACAATTTTGTCCTGTTCGATAGCCACGTAACGAAGTCCGCGTTGTTTGGCAAGGACAGCCGCAGACAACCCTGCCGGACCTATGCCTATGACTGCGACATCATAATCGGCGTTGGTATTGGCACCCTCGCGTTGCAAATCTTCGACGATGCTGTCAATGACTTGCCCGCCTTCATTAATCGCGTTTTTGATGAGCGGCACACCAGACACATCGCCGATTAAATAGATTCCTTCGACATTGGTTTTGAAACGCTGGTCGCGCGCCGGAACTTTTCGCAAGGGAATCACTTTGTTGGTGTTGATGACAATACAGGATTTCGGATTCGTAGGACATTCCACCTGGCAAGAGGTGTCTTCCATGCATTGGTCCGGCGCAGTCGGCACAGCCACACCGTTGACGATTGCCAGAACGTCGTGTGGACAAGCCTCTACGCAAGCATGACACCCTATGCAAGTAACAGGATTGACGACGGGGTAAGCATGCGTAGGGCCTGCGGCTTTTACTTTATCAAGATCAATGTTGACGGTTTCGAGCCACCCGGCTTTGAGCTTCTGCCATTCGGCCTCTTCTTTCTGGCTCTTTGGCTGCCC
This sequence comes from Acidobacteriota bacterium, assembly GCA_031389065.1. Taxonomy (GTDB): domain Bacteria; phylum Acidobacteriota; class Blastocatellia; order UBA7656; family UBA7656; genus JACQDB01. The sequence goes on from JANMSG010000640.1 coordinate 1,578, forward strand.
GGTTATGTTCGGGTCGGTCGGGAAATGCTCGACTTTCGATTTCAACAGCGATTTGCGCCGCGCGGTTCCGATCAGCAATCCGACAAGCGTGATGGTAGGAAAAGTGAAAATCGCTGCCACCCAACCATACCAGGGCACGGCTCCGAAATTTGAATCAAGCGCGAGTCGAGGCAAATCTTTGTCCTGTCTGATCGAGCTTGCGCCGCCTAAGCCTTTGAAGGTGACAAGCACCTCGCGCCCGGTTTTATTGGGAGTTTTTACGTCTTCAACCGCACTTAAAAACTTGCTCAGGTCGCGCAGGTTCTTGACGCCCTGATCTGTCGCATCTTCGGCCCTCGTTGCCAGTACACTCTCGTTCGGGTGTTGCTTGTGACAGGTAATGCAATTGGCAAGATTGGCTCTCATGCCGCCGGTGTTTTCAGTCGTGGCGTGACATTTCAAACAGGCTTCGCGCAAACTCTTTATGGCTTCGGCAGACTTCGCTTCCAGTAAGATATTTCCATTGCGGTCTTTGTGACAAACGATGCAAGCCCGATTATCCTCTCTTTTGCCAAGATAATGTATGTAGTGGAATTGGTTTTCTCTGGCATTACCGACGGTTGGCTTTTTCTCAAGTTGTTGCGCCGTGAAAACTCGTTGCAGCTCTTTGTTGTCCCAACGCTCGAAAGCCTTCTGCCAACGCTCGGCGTTCCATCCTGCCCATTTATAATCAATGCCGAGTTGCGGCAGTCCTACGTTGCCGCCGCCGTGCGGAATCGCAAGCTTTTCGCCTTTTTTCGGTCCTTCTTCAATCGTGTATTTGCCATTGTGGCAGTTGGCGCACAAACCATAATTGAGCAAGCCAGACGCGCTGGCTGTGCCTTGATGCTCTGTGTGACAGGCGTTGCAAGCCGTGACATTGGCTTGTTGATGACCTGGTATGAGAGTTTGCGGGTGAAACCCTTTAGGGTTTTGCGACGAAGCGACAGCCGCGCTGCCTGCTGTGTTGTGACATTCGATGCACTTGTTTTGCAAACCCGTGACGACGTTATGACATTCCGTGCAGGAGTTGGCGTTCGGGCGAAAGGCTATGCCGCGTTCGCTCAAATCCAATTTGGTGTGCGCCTCTGAAACGGCATCGGGCGAATAGATATTCGGATAAATGAAAACTGCCGCAAGCGCCAACACGGCAACGAGACTTGTACCCCACACCCAATATGATTTGCGCCAGAGCTTGCGCAAATCGAGAGTCGGCCGCCAGTTGAATTGCGCTTTGCCGGTTTTTAGCGCGCTTCTGGGATGTAGCGGCGTCTTTTCGGCAAGCTTTCCCGCTTCCCGCTTTCGCTTATCCCAAAACACTTTCAGAGCGCGTTCATCAACGCCTGCCATAGCCCCTGCTAGTTTTCCTGTCATTTTCAAGCGCTGCGTGCCGCCAGGCGTAATAATTGGTTTGGAGGATTTGGCAGGAATGTTGACGATCAGGGTTTTGATAGCTTCTGAACTCCCCTCTTGCGTAGGCACAAAGGTACCTGCTTGACCGGCAAGGGGATTGAGTTCCAGTTCGCGTTCGATGGATATAAAGAGCGTGTTTTCGCCGTAGTTGACTTTCAAGAGGAAGGGACCAATTTGAATCAAATCGCCATCCGTGAGAGGCGTTCTTTCGACCAACTCGCCGTTTAAAAGCGTCCCATTTGAATCGGAGAGATTATAAATCCAATAATCTTTGCCAAGCTGTTTGATACCTGCGTGAACGCGAGACACCGCCGGATGATTGAGCGCCAGATCATTTTTGATCAGCCGACCAATGGACAGACCTTCGCTGTCAATGACTAAGTCATCAAAAGCGGTGACGCTATCTTTTCTTTTAACGATAAATCTGCTTAATTCCTCAGCCATAAATAAAACCCATGTCGAAACGCTATTTTATTTCGTCGCACATTTGCAAATAACCGCGTAGCGGTTTCTTGAATGTAGCCGTGCCTTGAAAGCATTGGAATCTACAAAAGTTTTTGCAGCTTGTGTGTTTGCGGCTCTGCCGCTTTGATGTGCGGAAAGGCTCTGCCTTTCCGAGAAGATTGCACTCCAGGTCTTGCGGCTCTGCCGCCAATTTGGGGCGTAGCCCCGAAGAACAAGGGAAATCATCGCACGGGGAGTCACAGACTCCCCGCACATCAAAGCGGCAGAGCCGCAAACACACATTCTCGAAACTTGCCACCACAAAAAATCATCTTGATGCAAATCCTTTTCGCTTCATCGCGCCAGATAATAGATCACTTGAATGATATGAACAATCATCAACGCCAGCATCAAAGAGGTTGATAAAACGTGCGGTGGCAGCCAAATTTTCAACAAATGATGCAAATAAATCAACGCGTCAACCCGGCGCAAGGTAGCTGCTGCTTCGACGGCTCTTTCTAAATTTCGACGCTCCTCTTTGGCGGCTTCAATGGCCTTGGTAAATTGCGATCTGCGCTCGACACTGGCAAACTCGGGAAGCCCGATTAAGAAAGTTTCATTGGCGGGATTGGCGATTATATTTTTCGCCAACATGATCTGCGCTTCAAACCCTGCCTGTTTCAAATCGTGCGCCAACCGCGCTTCCAGCAAATGCTCTCCGGCGGCTTTGTATTCCGCTTTTGCCTCATCAATCAGATCTTCGATTTTTTCGCGCTGAAGATATTGTCTGATGAGATATGCCGAATTGACAAAGCGCGGGATCACTTTTTTGAGAACCATTTTGCGCAGCGGTTCCGATGGCGAATTGACAACCACCGCGATCTCTTTTTGCAACTCGCGGCGACGCATTTTCAAATCGTCAATCAACAGAGGCGCGCCTTCAATCTTCGTCAAGATTCGCGGCGCAACCAGATAACAAAGAATGCCAAACAGACCCGTAAAAATGACGATATCGAAAGACCACATCAAGGCGGTTGTCAGCCACCCGCCCGAATCACTGCCGCCGTGCAGAAGGATCATCAAACCGGCAATCACCCCCGCATAGGTATGCACAAGCAGCCAATACCGAAGCGGCCCCTTGCGCTTTGTGTAGTTCTGGCGCCGCAAGGGGTAGGTCATCACCAGAGCGATACCGACGAGTCCGACAAGCCCTGTGATCCAGCGCATATTGAAAATGCCTATGACGCTTGCGCCCATGCCGTACATTTGAAAGCCCAGCAACGTCGCCGCAAATAAACCTGCTGTCATCACAATACCCAGCAGATGAAGGATTTTTTTCGGCGGGTCTGATTTATGAATGTTGCGCCCGATGGCGTGCGTTTCGTCAACCTTGAACAAGCCCTCGATTTGCCCGATCTCTGCAAAATATTGACTGGGCGTGATGCGAGCCAGCGCCCCCGTCGGACAATTTTCTTCACAACTGTATTTGGCACCTTTGCTCTTCGGTGGGTTCATGGAAGTGGCGTTGCAGAGATTGCATTTGACGGCAAGCAAGTCTTCCGTTGCGTCAACAGCCGCAGGCAAAGGGTCTGGTTGAAGTCGCAGCAAATCGCGAATCTTCCAGGCGAAATTTCTCGTCGCGTCTGTGGCGACAGCTTTGCGCGAAATCATTGAAATCGCATTGTAGGGGCATTGTGTCGCGCAATCGCCGCAACCGATACAGGTCTTCGTGTCAATATCCACTTGCCCTTGACCAAAGCGACTGATGGCACCTGTCGGACAACCCGTCATGCATTCCGGGTCGGCGCAGTGCATACAGACTTCCGGCGAAAGCACGCTTTGAATGCCGCCCAGTCTTGCCGATTCGAGTCGCGTAACCTGTATGCCTCTGCGCGTCAGGCGTGATTGTCCGTGAATCTTGTGACAGGCGAGCGAACAATTGCCGCACCGTACGCACAAATCCATGTCCATCACCAGCAAGTTGTTGCCGTCAACCACCCCTGTGCCGATTAAATCTTCCTGCGCTTCTTCAATTCGTTTGCGCACTTCAACATTTTTAATTCGCTTGCCTAAATTGATTCGCGAGCCCAATGCGGGCGGCGCAAAAGGCAGACAACCGCGAACGAATTGATCTCTGAGCGCGACCGCTTGACGGAGATTATTGATGGAGATTTCTAAGACTTCGGCGCGTGACATCAGGGTGACCGTGTAAGGCCACACTTCATTTTTGGTGACGCCATCCAGCCCGAAAATAAAACCGCGTCCCAGATAATCTACAGCTTGCGCGTCGAGTTCTACGGTCTCCCCGTGCCGGCGTTTGAGCCAGCCTTGTTTAAAGATGTATATGCGATTGATCTGCTCGCCTTCGCGAAAGAGCGTGTGATTTTTTGCAAAGACTCTGAAAGTGGAAATACTGGTCAAATCTTTTACCAGGTCTTTACTCAAGCCCGTCAAGAGTCCCAAATCCTCAAGCGTTGCGTTGCGCCCGTGACTGCGATAACTGTCATCTAGTTCGTCGCTGAAATTGGTGAGCTTGCGCAGCAGCCGCAAAGCAGGTCTTTGAATCTCTAAAAGTTTCGCCGATTTATTTGCAGGCGCTTTGATCGTTGCGTTGCGCGGGACGCCCGCAAGCACGGACATTTCGCCAAACAGAGTGCCGGGTTGAAGCTCTGCAACTTTCATCTGCTGACCGTTAGGCGCGGTGATGAAGACATCGGTGATTCCTTCAACCGACATGAAGAAAGTATTGCCGCCCCAGTCGCCTTCGACAATCACGCTTTCGCCCGGTTCATAGGTCAACAAGCGGACATAGGGACCAACGTTTTTGCCTTTGTAGTTGCGCCCGTAAACCGTCACCTCCAAGTCTAACTCAAAGTCGAAATGACCATCGTGAGTCGAGAGGAGACTGGCGAGCGAGGGCAGAGATTCGATGGCGTCTAAAACTTCACGACGACTTTTATGTTCCTTCGGCATACAGCGAAACCTTTATTTATAAAAATTCAAATTAAAATGTCATTCGATAAAAACAAGGTTGGTTAAGCAACATAACACTGCGGTTTTCTTGCGGTCAATCTATCGCGGCGTTGAGCCGGCGCGCGGGCTGCAATTAAAAGTGAGACTACCAAGTGAAATAACGACCTTCTGTGTGCCGCGTAGCGGCGTTATGAATTTAGTCGTGTATTTATGTTCATTGAAAAAATAATCCGACAAGCCCGCGAAGGCGGGCGCAAGCATAAAGCCCCGTGCGCGAGCGCGGGGTAGGCTGCGGTTCTTCGCGGGCGACAGACCATTGTCTATCACCCGCTTCGCGGGCTCGATGATCTGGCGGGTTGGCTACCCAGGGTGAAGCGTAGCGCAACCCTGGGCTTTATGCTGTCACCCGCTTCGCGGGCTATCGTTGTACGATTATTTCTTCAAAGAACATTAATGCACGGTAACCAAGCATTGATTATTGTTTCGTCGCGTCAGCGACGGTTGAATCCGCTTAGTCAAGCCAG
>JANMSG010000647.1:0-3412 GCA_031389065.1 Acidobacteriota bacterium
CCGTCAATTGACGCAAGATGGGCTCCTGTAGCCGGTTTGACGTTGGTTGTGTCTTTCGTTACGGCTGTATTTGTATTGCCGAACTTGCGACTGACCGCACCCTATTTCAACTCTTTGGCAAAGAGATTTTCGCCACTGCGAATCTCTACAGCTTCTAACCCTGCGGGTTTCAAATCTTCAAACAGCAAGTACGAATAGTTGTTTTTCCCTTCAACCGTGAGCACGACTTCGACGCGCTCGCCGCTCACCACGCTTTCGCCATCGCGGAGCGGCAGGCGTTCGTAAACGTAGCCTTTCAACAACGTCTGTTTAGCGACGAGTTTGTAATAATCGCGGCGCACGAATATTTCGTTGCCAGCTTCTGTCACAGGTTCTTCGAGGCTGAAGAATTCCGCGTTTGCCGCAAAGTAAATTGGCGAGTTGCCGGTCTTTCGCCGTATGCGAATATCGTTTGCGCCATCGCGTATGAATTTGCGGTCAATGGTAAAGATGCTCGGCGCGCTCAAAGCGTCTTCGGCTGTGAGTTTCTTCGCGGCAATCAACTGCCCGTTGACCGAAAGTTCATATTCAAGCTCTGGTTTCAACTCGCCGCTGTGCTTCAAATAATCATTCAACGTCAACACAGTGATCGCCGTATCTCTGGTATTGCTCCACTGCGCGCCTCGGCGATTTTTGACCAACCAGTTGGTCACAGGCTCAATCAATTTATTCTTCGGGTCAATTGCCAGGATGGCGCGCAACGCAAACGATGTGGCTTCAACGCCGCCCTCAGACCAACGCCAATAGATTCCGTCTTCGCCCCAATGCGCTGTCGCGATCACCGTGTCGCTGGAACTTTGCGTGCCGCGCTGAATGATGGAAGTGTCCGGCGCGTTGTCAATCTTTACGCCGTTTTCAAGGTTTTCAACCAGCGTTTTCGCCTTATCAGCATAGCCGAAATTATGCGCGCTCAAAGCCAGCAGCGCTCTGGTGTAGGCGTTCAAGCGTTCACGATTCGTCCACAAATTTTCAAACGCCTTTGCCTCGAATTTCTCCACCTCGCTGCGTTTCATCGAAGCATGATGGCTAGCCAAGGCGTGAAGCATCCAAGCCTGTTCATCGTAGTTGTTCTCTTCTTCGACAAGCTCTTTGCTCAAAAACGATGCGGCGTTGTTGAGCGCGTCGTCTTTGATTTCAACTCCCGCATCACGCGCAAGCGACAGTCCCCAGATGACATAAGCGGTCATAAAATGGTCGCTTTCTCCATCTTTCCACCAACCCCAACCGCCATCCGAATGTTGAAAACTATAAAGCCGTTCAAGCCCTTTCACAATCATCTCGTCCAACTCTCGCAAATCCTTTTTCTCTTGCGTGTGAGTCTTGTTTGCAAATTGCGGTTCGATGCCGCCAAAGAGTTTCCCCATGACGTTTTCAGGCTTGAGTCCCAAATCGCGTAGCGTCTTTCGAGTGATGGCGGCAGGCAGAAATCTGCTCATTGTCTGCTCCGTGCAGCCGTAAGGATAATTGATAAGATAAGGCAGAGCGTCAATCATGGTCACCGCCATGCTCGGCGCTACTTGCACGGTCAAAGTTGTTGATTCGGCTTTGCGCTCTTTCGGAATGTCCAGTTTGATGGTCACATCATCGCCGCGCACTTTGCCCGATTTCGCCACGAATTTTTCAACGCCGTGTTCATAGGCGATGAAAGATTTTTCCATGGCGTCGGCGTATTTTTCGCCGCGCCCTGTGATTTTCAATTTCACATTGCCTGCATCTTTGACCGAGACAATCCAATCAACACGTTTTTCGCTATTGGCATCTATTCGCACGGGCTTTTGAACAGAGCTTTCTCCGCCCGCCGGAGTAAAACTTATTTTCTGTTTGTTAATCAGACCGTCCGCCAGACTCCCTGTGATGGTGATTCCATCAGCCATCAATGTGCTGTCCACAGTCATCGCTTTATCGGTGTTGTTATTGATGACCGCAGAGATGGTTACGGCATCGCCGACGACGAAAAATCGCGGCGCTTGCAGGCGAACAATCAGCGGTTGTTTGGTTCGCGCACTGGCATCAGCGATGCCAAATTGATTGCCTACAGTCGCAGCGCGAGCCGTAGCTTTCCAGGTCGTCAGCGAATCAGGGAATTTTATTTTCACTGTCGCTTTGCCTGTTGCGTCCGTGATTACATTCGGTTGCCAGATGACCGTCGAGCGAAAATCATTTCGTACTTGCACGGCAGGCTCTTTCCCTTTTCCTGCAACACCTGGTTTCAGCTCTGCCAGTTGTTTGAACTCGCGACCATTCATAGGTGAATCTTCATCGCGCCGTTTGCTGTCTTTCTCTTTTTCATCATTGCTGCGCGCGCCATATTCGGCTTTTCTTGATGCGGATAGTCCGTCAACAACAATAGCCGATTCAGTAACGGCTGCCGCGCTGCCGGCAGGCGCTTTTTGCAAATCGGCTAACAGTTGCAATTTCTCAAAAGGTTGATCTTTCTTCTGCCCTACCTGTCGGTCATCAATCAACTGCTTGTCTTTGCCTTCAACAAAGCGCTGATAGCTCTTCTGATTCATGGTGCTCTGTGTCTGCACTTGATGATTGCGCTTGGTGCCGTAATAAAATTGCCGCACGTCACCTGCGTAATCATGTTGAATGTAGAAAACCGATGCGTCCACCAAGCCCAACGCAACATCAGCAGATACGGGTTTGCCGTCGTGGTCTTTTGCAGTGACGGTTAAGGTTCCTTCATCACGTGGTTGATACTCTTCGCGATCTGCTTTGACTTCGACGTTCAGGAAATTTTTAACCGGTGGCACGATGATCTGTTTCGTATCCATGAAAATTTGTCTGTCGTTGACCATCACCGCGCTCAAGAATATATTCGGGACGTGTTTTTCTTCTACCGGGAGTTCTATCAATTTCACTGTGCCGCTCATTCTGACAAGCTGATAGCTCAGCAAATCATCCGTTTCAATGCTGAATAAAACGTAGCGGTCATTGGTAGGCGAGACCAACATCACAGGCGCTGTTTGCCCTGCGCGAACCGTATCTTTATCAACAATGATTTCAACGCTGCCATTGCGATAACCCAAATCAGTCGTCGCATTCGTAGCGACCCAGACGGTTGTTTCCGCAACGATTGGCGACGCGCCTTTTTCATCGCTCGTCCAATGGACGCGATAATAGCCTTCGCGTTCAGGTGTGAAGGTAAACACCGCCTCGCCTTCTTTATTGGTCTTCACAACTTGCGTCGTGATGTCGTTGTGTTCGTAACCTTGAAACTTCAACTGCCAAGGTTTTTGTCCATCTGCAACACGCGGAGGGAAGGCTTGCCCACTTGCGCGCAAGCGTTTCAACTCTTCGCCTTTGATCTCTTTGCCCGCGGGGTCCAGCCAGATCTCATACCAATAATCCCGCGTCAATTTCACGCGAC
>JANMSG010000653.1:0-4789 GCA_031389065.1 Acidobacteriota bacterium
CGTCACGGCCGAGTCCCTGCCCTGATTCATCCGCTTAGGCGGCTAAATTATTAGCCTCTTTGTTGGTTGCTTTCAGTTCTTTCTTGCTGTTTCCCTTGCCTTCGCTTTGTCCTTGAGCCAATGTCTGTCCGGCTGTGGCAGCTAGCAATGCAACTCCAAATATAAAAACGAGAAATGTCTTAGGGACAATATTTAATTTCATCATGTTACCTCCGATAGAAATTTTAAGAGGTGAGGTGTAAGGGGCAAAAGCACTGAGATCGAGCACCGTCAGTCTATAAGCCGCCTCCGTGAGTGTCAATACTATAGTTGGACTGACGCATCTCCAAGGTTGTGAGTTTTGAAGAGCTTCACACGGGGAAATGCTGATAAATATGGTGCCTTATATTGCATCTGCAAGCCTTCGTCTGTACCCTATAGCAGAATATGTTTACTTTCATAACATCTGGAGAATCACACGGCAAAGGGCTGGTCTCTATCATCGAAGGTTTGCCTGCTGGTTTGCCCGTTGATATTGAATTTATTAATCACCAGCTATGGCGCAGGCAGCAAGGTTACGGGCGCGGCGGACGTATGAAGATTGAAAAGGACGAAGTCGAAATCCTTTCAGGCGTGCGACACGGCAAAACCCTAGGCACCCCTGTTGCGCTGCTCACTCGCAATCGTGATTTTGAAAACTGGGTTGATGTGATGAACGTCGAGCCCCGTGAATTTAGCGATGAAAAACGCGCTCGTCGCGTCACTCGTCCGCGTCCCGGTCACACCGATTTAGCCGGTGGTTTGAAGTATGACACGCACGATTTACGCGACATACTGGAACGCGCAAGCGCCCGCGAGACGACGGCTCGCGTTGCCGTTGGTGCTTTCGCTAAATTGTTAATCAAGGAGATCGGCATCGAAGTCTTAAGCCACGTCGCGATGATTGGCGGCACACCCTCTGAGCCTGTTGAAGCGACTTGGGAAGAGATTCAAGCTTTGCCTGACGATTCACCTCTGCGCTGCGTTGATAAAGAGACAGAAGCGAAAATGATCGCGCTCATTGACAAGACGAAAGAGGAAAAAGACACGCTCGGCGGCATCTTTGAAGTGGTCGCCCACAATGTCGTCACAGGGCTTGGTTCGCACGTCCAATGGAATCGCAAAATTGATGGCAGACTGGCGCAAGCCTTGATGTGCATACACGCCGTCAAGGCTGTCGAAATCGGCATCGGCACGGATGTCAGCGAAACGACAGGGTCGCACGTGCATGACGAAATAGGCTATAATTTGACCGAGCGCAGATTCACGCGACCAACGAATCGTGCTGGCGGCATCGAAGGCGGAATTACGAATGGCGAAGAGGTTCGCGTGCGCGGTCACTTGAAGCCGATTTCGACATTGCGAAGACCGCTTGCGAGCGTTGATGTTTTGACAAAAGAAGAATCAGCCGCCGCCTTTGAGCGTTCAGACATCGTCGCCGTAACGGCTGCGGGAGTGATTGGCGAAGCGATGGTGGCAATCGTTTTGGCTGATGCGGTGCTGGAAAAATTTGGCGGTGATAGCATCAAAGAGATGACGCGAAATTTTGCCGGTTACGTCGAACAGATGAAAGCTTATTGATTAGCAGAGAGAAAGCCCACGTCTGTGGGCGATAGCATGTAGCCCAGTGTGCAGCAAAGCGGAACGCTGGGGAAGAGTAGCAAGAAACCTATTAGCCCGCGAAGCGGGTGATAGATAACTGGCTATCACCCGCTTCGCGGGCTCATTGAAAATCGGGCTTTATGCAATCGCCCGTTTCACGGGCTATTTGATGTAGGCGCTATGAGAAAGATTGATGAAATAGATCGCGAAGTTGATGAGTTGCGTCATTCTATCAAAGCGACGCGAACGCACGGCATTCTCTATTATCTATTGCTCGTGGCGTTGATTTTTATTGGCTTCGCTATCGGTTATGCTACGCACAGCCTTGTCGGAGCGGCTATAATTTTAATTGGTTTGGCTTTGGTGGCCTGGAGAGAAGTGACGCATTTTAAAACCAGAACGGCGGTACTCTCTCATTTGCTTGCGGAAAAGCTTGCCGAGCAGCGACATCTTGAAGAGAGGCAAAAGGAGTTTGAAATACGAAAATGAAATTAGAGGTAGTAAAATACGGCGATCCCGTTTTAACCAAACGCGCCGAAGAAGTCACAGAATTTGATAAGCGTTTAACAAGGCTCGTTGATGATATGTTCGAGACCATGTATGGCGCGCCCGGCGTAGGACTTGCCGCGCCGCAAGTCGGCATTTTGAAACGTCTGTTTGTTATGGATTGCGGCGGCGGCAAAAACCCCAGGCAGAAAGTCGCGCTGATCAATCCGGTGATTGAAACCGAAGAAGGCGACCAGTCAGGCGATGAAGGATGTTTGAGTTTTCCAGGCATCTATTTTCAAGTGAAACGTCCGCAGCGCGTGATCGTCAAAGCGCAAGATATTAACGGCAGCTATTTCACCCTCGACGTGATGGAGCTGGAAGCGCGTTGCGTCGAACACGAAACCGACCACCTGGACGGCGAATTGTTCATCAATTATTTGAGCCCTCTGAAACGCGACCTGGTGAAACGCAAAATCAAGAAGCGCGTTAAACTGGGCGATTGGTAAATCTCCTGCAAAGCTGAATCTGTTTGAAGCCCAATATCGTAACAATATTGGGCTTCTTGCTTTTTGTTACAACTTCGCTCTCCCATTTCTCCATTCCGATGCCAACCTCGCTGGCAGACTTGGTCGCTGATTTTGACTTCGAGAGCCAAATTCCGAAAGTGACACGCTGGAATTGCGTCCTTTCTCATATAGTCACCATGCCTTCTTAGAAATCGAACAAGGAGTTTAGATATGAACACTCGTGTGACCTTCAAAAGAGCCTTTGCCATACGTGCCACATTATTACTGGCCGTGATCTTGACTCTGGTATATGCTTCGAGCCGCTTGCAGGCCGATACCGGCACTTGTGGCGGGGTAACCACTACTTTGCCATTTACAGATGTGCAGGGCAATCCCTTCTTCTGCTCGATAGCCTCGGCGTTCTTTTCGGGCTTGACCAACGGCACGACGGCGACCACCTACAGCCCAGGTGCGACGGTGACGCGCGAGCAGATGGCGGCCTTTGTCTCTCGCACGCTGGAGCAGTCCATACGCCGCAATAATAGTCGCGCCGTTGCCAAGAAGTGGTATCTGCCGCCTGATCCGACCGGCATTACTCTGGCGACCGTCGGTGACCAGCCGCAGTCGGTCGAATTCGATGGCACAGACATCTGGGTGGCGAATTTTGGCGGCGACACCATACAACGGTTCCGCACCAGCGACGGACAAATCCTTCAGACCTTTACAAGCGCTATTGCTGCCCATCAGCTTGTCTGCGCGCGTGGGCGCATTTTCGCCACTGGACGTACGAATCCCGGCCGGCTCTACTTCATTGACCCGTTGGCGGGGGCGGGTCCCGTCTCAATCCTACTCAGCAATCTGCCTGCCAACCCGAACGGGATTGCCTTCGATGGGGCGCGCGTGTGGACGGCTAACGCCTCAAGCAGTGTCTCGATCATTACCTTGAACCCGACTCAAGCGACCAACGTGACGACAGGCTTCAACAATCCGCTCGGCATCCTCTTCGATGGAGCCAACATGTGGGTCACCGACACGGGGCTGGACGACCTGCTCAAGTTGAATGCCAACGGCAACGTCATTCAATCCATCCCGGTCGGCAGTGATCCGAGGCATCCGATTTTTGATGGCATCAATATCTGGGTGCCTAACAGCACCAGTAACTCGGTCACGGTGGTGCGGGTCAAAGACACTCAGGGCAATGCGCTGGCAACACCCTTTGTGCTGGCGACGCTGACCGGCAATGGCTTGAACAGCCCGAAAGCCATCGCCTTTGATGGCGAGCGTATGTTGGTAACCAACCTTAATGGCGACAGCGTGTCACTGTTCAAAGCCGCCGACCTGACGCCGCTCGGTTCGATCTCGACCGGCGCCAACACTGCTCCAACCGGAGCCTGCAGCGACGGCCTGAACTTCTGGGTGACGCTCCTAGACACGGACAGATTGGCGCGCTTCTGAAGCTTTCGCCGAAGAGCGAGTCATTGCGTAAGACGATTGAAAGAGAGAGCCAATGCTTCGGGTTATCAAGTGTGCTGATAACCCGAAGCGCTGGCAAATCACTGCCTGGATCTCCGACTAAAATCGGCAAGAAGTCTCAGCCCATCACTACCCCTCTCAACCCCGACAGATATTGAAGGAGGCAATAACCCACTATTCGGAATCTGTAGAGATGCCATATGGTTCTTCTTCACCATGCCGTTACAGAATCAACTGTGAGCCTTCTAATTTTACGAGTTGTTCTGATTCCGAAAATGACACCTAACCCTTGAGCGATTCCTCATATAATCACCGTCGCATTGAGAAAAGCGAAACGCTGGAACAGGGTAGATTCAAATTAAGCGGCGCAATGTTTGGCGATTGCCAGACAACTGCAAGCTTTTTCAGTTCCGTCAGCGCTCAGGAAGATTACCAGGTACGAAGATCTTGGAAAGATAGAAGTAGCTTCGCGAGCAATCTTTCTGTACCCGTCAGCAGAAGGCCTGCATCACTTTGTCACCTCGTCCATTCTTAAACTCAGGCATTCCAAATATCCTCTAAAAAATAATTTTCAACTGATGATAGTTTTTGCCAAAACATTACGCATTAATTAATGAAAGCAAAATGTTTTCGAAAACTTGAAGAATCGGGCAGCGATGCCTGAGATTATTTGTTATTGGCATCCGCACAGATTGGTTGAG
>JANMSG010000680.1:0-6611 GCA_031389065.1 Acidobacteriota bacterium
CGAAATACTCTCTCCTTTAGGGGTTGGCGGGATGGGCGAAGTGTATCGGGCCCGCGATAGCAGACTGAAACGTACTGTCGCCATCAAAATTCTCCCCGAAAACTGGACGCAAGATCATTCGGCTGTCGAACGCTTCATCAGAGAGGCGCACGCTGTGTCGGCGCTCAATCATCCGAATATCATCACCATTTACGACATTGGGCAACATGGCAACATTCATTTCATCGCTACGGAATTCGTTGACGGGCAGACGTTACGGCAACAGATGAAAATCGCGCGACTCAAATTACCGGAGGCGCTAGATATCGCCATTCAAGTCGCCAATGCGCTTGCAGCGGCTCATTCGGCAGGCATCGTACATCGTGACATCAAACCTGAAAATATCATGTTGCGCACGGACGGCTATGTAAAAGTGCTGGATTTCGGCTTGGCTAAACTCACCGAACGCGACTCGCGCAAGGGTAAGAAAAAAGCCCTGACGACCATCAGAAGTGCAACCAATCCCGGCACCATTCTCGGCACAGCTCTTTATATGTCGCCCGAACAGGCGCGCGGCTTAGAAGTTGATACGCGCAGCGACATCTTCAGTTTGGCTATCGTCCTTTATGAAATGATCGCCGGCATGTTGCCATTTTCAGGCGCGACGATGAGCGATGTCATTGCGGCGATTTTAAAGACCGAACCCTTGCCGCTTTCGCAATGCGTTGAAACTGTTCCTGCGGAACTGGATTGGAGCGTGACGAAAGCTTTACGCAAAGACCGCAAAGAGCGCTATCAAACGATTAAGGGTTTGCTCAGCGATTTAAAGCGCCTCAAACAGAGGTTGGAGTTTGAAACCGAACTGGCGCGGGTCAACTCTTCAAGCAACGCGGCAATCAAGGAGGCAAGCAGCGCGGCGACCTTGGTTACAGAACAAGTGACGCTCCTGTTGCCTCAAAAGGCTATGCAAGCAACCAACACCGCTCGCCCGGCAACGCGCAAAACGCGCATCCGCAAGGCGATTGATTCATTAGCCGTCTTGCCGCTGGTCAACGCAACCGGTGATTCAAACGCAGAGTATCTTTCCGATGGCATTACCGAGTGCATCATCAATTCTCTATCGAAATTGCCGAAACTTCGCGTTGTGCCACGCAGCACAGTCTTTCGTTACAAAGGCAGCGAGGCAGACCCGCAGGAGATCGGGCGTGAGTTAGGCGTGCGGGCGGTTTTTGCGGGGCGAGTCATTCAACACGGCGATTCATTGATTATCAAAACTGAGTTGGTTGACATCGCACACGATTCACAACTTTGGGGCGAGCAGTACCGTCGCAAAATGACAGATATTTTTTCACTGCAAGAAGAGATTGCTGAAGACATCAGTGAAAAACTGCGGTTGAAACTCAGCGGCGAAGAAAAGAAACGTCTGATTAAACGCTACACCGAAAACACCGAAGCGTATAAGTTTTACCTCAAGGGCCGCTACTTCGTGACAACGAAACGCACCGAAGAATGGATCAAGCGCGGCATAGAGCATTTTCAACAGGCGATTGATTTAGACCCGAATTATGCGCTGGCTTATTCCGGACTTGCAGACGCTTACGCTTTTCTGGCTTCTTCGACAGGTGGTTGGTCGCCGCGCCAGGCTTACCCGAAAGCCAAGGCGGCGGCGTTGAAAGCCCTTGAGATTGACGAGGCGCTTGGCGAAGCGCATAGCTCTTTAGGGTTTTTCTATCTGCTTTATGATTGGAACCTCCAGAAAGCGGAGCGCGAATTCAAACGCGCCATTG
The DNA here is from genome assembly GCA_031389065.1 of Acidobacteriota bacterium. Taxonomy (GTDB): domain Bacteria; phylum Acidobacteriota; class Blastocatellia; order UBA7656; family UBA7656; genus JACQDB01. Next base: position 1,767 of record JANMSG010000680.1, read on the forward strand.
AACTCAGCCCAAGTTATCCAAACGCCCACGATGGCTACGGATTCTATTTGAAAGCCGTAGGGCAACACGAAGAGGCTATGCGTGAATGTCTATTGATTCAACAACTCGACCCCCTGTCGCCATTCGCACATGTCAGCCTGGGCTGGGCTTACTACTTCGCCCGCCAATACGATTTTGCGGTTCACCAGTGCAAGAAGGCTCTCGAGATGGACAAACATTCCGCTTTTGCTTACTGGAATTTAGGGCTGGTTTATCTGCAACAAGGGAAAATGGAAAGCGCGATCTCTGCGCTCAGTAAATCGGTGACTTTTTCAGATAGCGGTCTGGCGTTCGAAGCGCATCTGGGATTTGCCTATGCCCTTGCAGGCAAACGCACAGAAGCTGCCGAAGTGTTTGCCGATTTACACGAAAACGCCAAACATCGTTATGTATCAGCCTATTATTTTGCCATCATTCACCTCGGCTTGGGCGAAGTTGATGAAGCCTTCAATTGTTTGGAAATGGCTTATGAAGAACGCTCTGGCTTTATGCCATTCTTAAAGGTTGACCCGATAGTAGATGGGCTGCGATCTGACTCGCGCTTTGCAGATTTGCTGTCTCGCATAGGATTGGAATCCCTAGCCGATTAAGAGTTCTTGTAAACAGTATGCAATCAATAGCGCAATTCAAAACAAACGGCAGTTTACTATCCGTCCTCCTCATATCTCTCCATAAATGATTTGTTCTATTCGTCTCTCTCCGCCTGTCGAAAGTAATACAAAAGAGGGAAGTGCTACTTAAAAAGGGGGAACGATCTCGCTAATCACTCTACTTGCCTGCCCGCAAATGCACGACGGGAAAGCTCAGTTATTGAATCTTTTTCGACAAACAAAAATCTCTAATGAATGTTTGACAAGCAATTGTCTATCACTTATACTCCGCTCTTCTAATTGAAAACCATTTTCAATTTCAGAAAATTAAATTAGAGTGATGTATATCGTAATTCTTATGGAGGAGTAATGAGAAGGACTCTTTTAGCGTTTTTCATCGCTGTTTTCACGTCGCAAACACTTTCGCCCTTCGCTTTCGCACAAAGCAATGGTGCTTCGCTGAAAGGTCATGTTCAGGACCAAAGGGGCGCAGCTGTGGTCGGCAGTCTGGTGCGCTTGAGGCAACCGACGGTAGGTTTTGAGCGGACGACAAAGACCAATGAATCCGGCGATTTTTCATTCGATGGCTTATTTGAAGGTGAATACGACCTCAGTGTAAGCGTGCAAGGTTTTGCGGTGCTAACTCGTGGGATAAAGGTTTCGACAACGCAGAGCCGTGACCTTGATTTAGCACTGCAACCGGCGCAGATTGCCGAGGAGATTGCGATCAAAGGACAACGCATAGCCGAAACGCCGGAAATCATTGAACGCACGCCTGGCGCCGTAGGATTCATAGACGAAAAGACTTTGCAAGTGAGCAGACCTTTCACTTTTTCTGAAGCCTTACGCAAAGTCTCAGGCATTCAAGTGCGCGATGAAGAGGGCTTCGGACTGCGACCAAACATAGGCATTCGCGGATTGAATCCGACGCGCTCCACCAAAGTCTTATTGTTAGAAGACGGTATACCGTTAACCTATGCGCCTTATGGCGACAACGCTTCGTATTACCATCCGCCAATTGACAGATTTGAAAGCATAGAGATTTTGAAAGGCTCCGGTCAGATAGCCTATGGACCCGTGACTGTAGGCGGTGTGATCAACTACATCACGCCGAATCCGCCTGTAAAACCGGAAGGGCAAATCACCTTGATAGGTGGCAGTCGCGACTATTTCAACGGTCATATCAGTTATGGCGGAACTTGGGGCGGCACAGGATTGCTCTTTGATTATTCGCGCAAACAAGGCGAGGGGGCGCGCGATAATGTGCGATCAGGATTAAACGATTTTAATTTCAAATCGGTGACAGGCATTGATTCGCGTCAGGCGTTAACGATCAAAGCCAATTATTACGGCGAAGATTCAAATATCACTTATTCAGGTTTGCGTCTAGATGAATACCTTGCCAATCCACGACAGAATCCGTTTAGAAACGATTACTTTTACGGCGACCGTTTCGGCGCTTCAGCGACACACGCTTTGGTCTTTAACAAAAATCTTGTCTTGACAACCAAACTTTACAGTTCCATTTTTCACCGCGATTGGTGGAGGCAATCGAGCAATTCAGGGCAACGCCCGAATGATGTGGCCGACCCGAAATGCGGCGGGCTGGCAAATCTCAACACCACTTGTGGCAACGAAGGGCGTCTGCGTGATTATTTTGTTTGGGGAGTAGAGCCGCGCTGGCGTGCCAATCACCGTTTATTTGGGATCAAAAACGACACAGATTTCGGCTTCCGGGTGCACTTCGAGAGACAAGAACGTCAACAACAAAATGGCGATTCTCCAACCGCTCGTTCTGGCGTCTTAGTCGAAAACAATCAACGAAAAAATCAGGCGTACTCGGCCTTTATTCAGAATCATTTCATAGTCGGTGATTTCACCATCACGCCGGGCATAAGAGTTGAACGAATAAATTTTGAGCGTACCAACAGGCTCGCCAACGCAGGTTTAGGCGTAAGCGGCAAAACAGACCTCACGCAATTGGTTCCCGGCATAGGTTTGTCTTACACTCCGAAACCAAGCCTTACATTTTTTGCGGGCGTGCATCGCGGGTTCGCGCCGCCGCGCACAGAAGATGTCATCAGCAACTCGACAGGCGGCTCCATAGACTTAGCCCCTGAACTCAGTTGGAACTACGAAGTTGGCATACGTAGTTTGTTGCATCAAGGCGTCAGAGTCGAAGCGACATACTTTAGAATGGATTATGAGAATCAAATCGTTGCGGCGAGTTTGGCGGGCGGTGTTGGTGCAACGCTCACAAATGGTGGAGAAACCTTGCATCAAGGTCTGGAGTTCACCACACGCATTGACACGGGAACGATTTTGAAAACGCGCCACAATGTTTATGTCAGTTCGGCTCTCACCTATTTGCCGACTACGAAATTCGCAGGCAGAAGATTCAGCAGCGTTTCAGGATTCACAAACATCAGCGTCAGCGGCAATCGGTTGCCTTACACCTCAGAACAGCTTATGAATTTCACGGTTGGGTATTCAAATCCTTCAGGCATAGATGCCTTGATTGAAGCCGTTCATATCAGTAATCAATTTGCCGATGACCTAAACACCATCAACGTAACGCCTGATGGCCAGCGCGGTTTGATCCCCGGTTATACAATCTGGAATGCAACAGTAAATTACCATGTCGAAGCGCTACGCTCGAGCTTCTTTGTGACGGGCAAGAATTTGTTGGACAAGACGTTCATTGTTGATAGATCGCGCGGCATTTTGCCCAGCAGTCCGCGTTTGGTTCAAGCCGGTGTGAAGTTCAGCTTCTAAAGAAATGCAATTATGAGCGAGGAGTTTTAGAACGACAAGCAAAAATATCTATGCGCTCATTTTTTGAACTTTAATTTTTTGTTAGAAAAAGCAAAGCCTCCGATGCGCTAACACCGAAGGCTGATTGCAACAACTGACCCGCTCAGTCTCGAAAACTTTGTGGGCGTCGTGCGTAAAAATCCTACCACAACGCCTGCCAATAATGCATGTTCGATTAATGGGCACTATTCAAGATCAGGGTTCAGATTAATCATGCGAATCAAGGGTTGAAATTTGCCTGTATTGAAAACAAAAGACTTATAAAAACAACTTTCACGCTTTTGTCTTTGCGTCGTTTGTATGTTGTTGATTCCTTATATCTAATTTCAACCCTTGATTCGCATGATTAATCTGAAAATTCCCAGCTTCGGCAAAGTTTTGTTTGATAAAACGGAGGACGCAATGAACCCCAAAACAAATCAGATGTCTCATCTTCAACAAGGCAGGTATTCGTCTTATCGCTGCGTGAACGGCTGTATTCATGTCGTCGCAGGTAACGTGATGATTACGCTTTCGCAAGAGCAGTTTCTTAATTTCGCTCAAGCGATAGACAACTTTCTGCAAACGATTGAACCGGAAAGCGAAGCTTTTTCTAGGCGATCGTATTGCAAATCGGTGGTGATGTGAATGGAGTAAGAGAAGAAAAGTTCGGAGTAACCTCTACCTTTCTTGGAGTTGAAAATCTCAAAGCATTTCTGCTTGTGTCGCTCATACCACATCGCTTGATTTTCTTGAGATTGAACAAGCTTCGAACTTTTCTTCTCTCACGTAACACAGAACCAACGGGAATCGGTAGAGCCACTTCAATTATGAAGGCGCAGTGCGATGCGGGTTTTCTGCGCTGAAACAAATTTTGGAAAAAGGCTAAAACAACCAATAGGCATACAGAAAATAGATTTAGGAAAAGGAGAATTTTTATGAATAATAATTTACAAACGTCAAGATTAACCGCCGTTTTGATCATCGCTTTAGCCTGTAGCGCAGCGATGGCTCAACAGAAGAACACTATGACAGCGCCAGCAAAAGCTGACCCGGAAGCTTATGCTTTGCTCAAGTCGGCGCACGATGCACGCCAAACTTGGCCGGCGAACTTTGCCGGCTTCACTGCGGAAGTTTTGTTTAACGACAACGGGAAGGTCAGCGCGGGAACGCTCTCCTACGCTGGCACCACAGGCGCAGAGATGAAAGTGGAAGGTTTGTCGGAAGAAGCAAGCGAGTGGCTCAACAATCAACTCAACAGCTTGCTCTCGCACAGACGAGGCGGCGATTTCGCGAAACGCGATGGCAGCCATCCCATCACCTTTGGCGTTGATGATAAAAGTCCGCTCGGTCGTCTCCTTCAACTCAACGATTCTATGCAATCAAGCTATCGCGTCCGCAACGGTCAGACAGTGGAAGTGAC
>JANMSG010000688.1:0-10821 GCA_031389065.1 Acidobacteriota bacterium
CAATTTCGCCAAAGCTTTCGCTTCGATTTGACGTATGCGCTCACGTGTTACGTTGAAGTGTTTGCCGACTTCTTCAAGGGTGCGCTCTTCACCGGATTGATCCAAGCCAAAGCGCATCTTGATGATCTCTTTTTCGCGCGGTGTAAGCGTCGAAAGAACATCTTCGGTCAACTCGCGAAGGTTGTTCGTGATTGCAGTCTCCGCAGGGTTGGCAGAACGACGGTCTTCGATGAAGCTTGCAATCGTGGTTTCACCATCATCGCCAATTGGCGTCTCAAGCGAAATCGGTTGCTGGGCAATCTTCAAAGCCTTTCGTACTTTCCAAGCAGGCATATCAACACGGCGCGCCAGCTCGTCGTGCGTAGGCTCGCGTCCTAATTCTTGAACCATCAGGCGCTGCGTTCTGAGAATCTTGTTGATGACTTCGACCATGTGAACAGGGACGCGAATCGTTCGCCCTTGATCGGCAATGGCACGAGTCACAGCTTGTCGAATCCACCAAGTTGCATAAGTCGAGAACTTGTAACCGCGTCGCCAATCAAATTTCTCCACCGCCCGCATCAAGCCTATATTGCCTTCCTGAATTAAGTCCAAAAAGTGCAGGCCGCGATTGATATAGTTCTTTGCGATAGAAATAACCAGGCGCAAATTGGCTTCAATCATTTCGCGCTTTGCCTGTTCAACTTCGGCTTCCGCGCTAACCATGGTTTGCAGAGTTCGTTTGATCTCAACGGCAGACTTTGCGTAACGCCTCTCGAGGTCGCGAATGACTTTTCGCGCGGCGCGTTGTTGCTTCTTCAAATCCTCAATATTTTTCGGAGGTCGTCTGGCATCAAGCGCGCGCTCAACTTTATGAAGCTGTGTTTCAGCGTCTCGAATCTGTTTCACGACAAACTCGATGGCTTCCGTAAACCTCCGCCTTGCTTCAAAGCTAAAGCTGAAAGCTCTCACGCGACGAGAAACCTCAATCAATTGGTGCGCATACTGACGGCGCATCTTTTTGAGCTTCTTTGAAGACTTCGGCTCTTCGTCAATCTTTGCGTAAAGCTTAAGCAATTTCTCGTGAGCCTTGATAATTTCGCTAAACTCCTCAAGAACACGTATGCGGATCTCTTCACGTTGTTCTTCAAGAGCTTCTTCGGCTTCCGGGTCAGTTGCAATATCAACCACATCTTGTGGATTGATCTCGCCCATTTCCAGAAGGTCATTGAGCCTTTGTAACTCCTCTAAAGTGATAAATGACCTGGAAAGAGCCTTAGAAATGCGCTTATTACCGCGCTCAATTCGCTTGGCTATGCGAATTTCATCTTCACGAGTCAGTAGAGGAACTGAACTCATCTCGCGCAAATACAGGCGCATAGGGTCTAAGGATTCGTCCTTGCCCGGCTCTAAATCTACATCAATTTCATCTGCGGGTTCTTCAACTGCTTCTGGAGTCTCTTCATCTTCAACTGTCACACTCTCCCAGAGCGCTTCAGCTGATTCTTCATCTATTTCAGCAACTATTCGCTCAATCCCTCCGGCAGGGCCAAAATCTTCCTGACTCTCGTCTGGAGTCTCCATGAGCATATCTTTGTCCATTCTGACTTTCATTATACCTCTCTCGGTTGCCCCCTATTAGGTTTATTTAATGGTGGTACAGTATTAATACGTCGCCTCGTGCGCTAACGAATGATAGTTGACATCCTATGGTGCATTACATAATATGAGCTTCAACCACGTATCATACAATATATCGGGAGAAGTAGCTAGATGCAAATACCGTCATTTTAGATGTTTTAGGTAGTAAATATAAACACTTAGAACGAAGGGTAAAAAAATATTGATACATTTTCGATTAAGAAAATATTATAGGTCTTCATTTTGAGAATTTACGAAATTAACTCGCGCATTCACGGCTCCAGCTTTGATCAAGTTACCAACGATGAACTAGGTAAACTATCTTTGTTAGGCTTCGATTCCCTTTGGATGATGGGAATTTGGCAAATTAGCCCAGGCGCAAGGAGCATCTCCAAACTTATTGCCGAAGATTTCGAGGGCTCGCCTTACGCAATACCTAATTACAAGGTAAGCAGCTCATTGGGTGGAAAGAAGAAATTTGCCTCCCTGGTCGAACAAGCTCATGCGAATAATCTTTCGGTCATTGTTGATTTCGTTTCCAATCATATGGCTTTAGACAGCAATTGGATCACCAAAAACCCTACTCACTTCATACGCAACGACGTCAGTGCGCGCAAACAAAATACAGGTGATTTCTTCCTGCATAAATCCGGCGAAGTAATCGCTTTCGGGCGTGATCCATACTTTCCTCCCTGGCACGACACATCGCAGTTGAATTACACGAACAAAAAATTAAGAGAGCGAATGATTAAAGTGCTCAAGCGCATTAGCTGTTTAGCTGATGGCGTTCGTTGTGACATGGCTATGCTCATCTTACGCGATTATTTCCGCAAGCATTGGTTTCCATTAGCCTCGGAAGATTGGTTCAACACGAGAATGCCTGGAGAGTTTTGGTCCGAAGCCATCAAAGAAATTAAAACCGCTCGCCCCGATTTCACTTTCATAGCCGAAGTCTATTGGGACAAAGAGCCGGAGCTTTTGGAGCAAGGTTTTGACCTTGTTTACGAAAAGAAGCTTTATGACGGGCTGCTGGCTCGCAATGCAGAATTAGTTACCGAAAGACTGCTGCGTCCCAAAGCGGCGATGGAGCAATCACTCTACTTTATAGAAAATCACGATGAAGAGCGTGCCGCTTATGTTTTTGATAAAGAACGAAATCTTGCTTCGGCGGCATTGATTCTTTCGATTCCCGGCTCGGTCTTGATTCACGAAGGACAAATGGAAGGGCGACGCGAGCGTCTGCCTGTGCAAAGAGTACGCCCGTTAACGGATGAACAAGATGACCTTGAGTTGAAAGCTGCTTATGAACAACTACTCACAGTGACCAAAGACGAAACCTTTTCAAAGGGCGAGTTTCAATTATTCGAAAATGACGCTGACGGTGTAGTCTCTTTCATCAGGCATACAGAAAAACGAGTGGTCGCGTATCTGGGGCAAATAGAAGATGCCTGGCATATATTTAATTCTATCCCTTTAAACCTTACAAAGCTTGCCCAAATATTAAGCGCACATTCCATGATTCGTATAACAAACTTGCTCACTTCTCAAACAAAAATTATTGAAGCTAAAAATGGCTCGTTTTACCTTCAACTCAGCGAGTTAGACGTTTCAAATGATGCGAGATTTTGCCTGCTCGAAGCTTCAATCGCATAAGCTGTAATTTGACAACCTACAAACACAACTTTATAGTCAGCTCTTATGCAGGAAAATTATTTCAATACTGAATCGCGCCAAAAGATACGAAGCACAACGATCCTTTCTGTCAGACGAAACAACCAAGTCGCAGTTGCGGGTGACGGGCAGGTTTCGCTTCAAAATACTGTAATGAAAGGGAATGCGCGAAAAGTGCGTCGCCTTTACAGTGAAAAAATCATCGCAGGTTTTGCTGGTTCTACGGCAGACGCTTTCACGCTGTTTGCGCGTTTTGAAGCCAAACTCGAACAGTACCACGGTCAATTACTGCGCTCGGCAGTTGAGCTTGGCAAAGAATGGCGCACAGATAAATATCTTCGCAATCTTGAAGCCCTGTTGATCGTCGCAGACTCCACCACGTCCTTACTCATTTCAGGCGGTGGCGATGTCATTGAACCTGACGACGGACTTTTAGCCATAGGATCAGGCGGTCCTTACGCATTAGCCGCTGCCCGCGCCTTACTACGCAACACAGAACTCTCTGCAAAAGAGATTGCCATTGAAGCTTTAAAGATTGCAGGTGAAATCTGCGTCTTTACAAATGAAAATATCACCGTCGAAGAAATCGTTTAAGCGAGCATTTCAAGCTTGCAATCATCAATCATCAGTCTAATATTTATCTATGGTTATTTATCTTTCAGGCGAAGTAGAAAACAAACCCAAGTTGGACGAAATGACGCCGCGCCAAATTGTCGCGGAGTTGGACAAATACGTTGTCGGTCAACACGCCGCGAAACGGGCGGTGGCAATTGCGTTGCGCAATCGTATGCGCCGCAAAAAATTGCCCCAAGACCTGGCGCAAGACGTAATGCCGAAAAACATTATTATGATAGGCTCAACCGGTATCGGCAAAACCGAAATCGCACGTCGTTTGGCAAGGCTTTCCAACTCGCCTTTTATTAAAGTCGAAGCCTCGAAATTCACCGAAGTCGGGTACGTAGGCCGCGATGTTGAATCTATGATTCGTGACCTGGTTGAACTGGGTATAGACCTCGTGCGCGAAGAAAAGATTAAAGAGGTCGAAGAAAAAGCCAAAGAAAATGCTGAAGAACGTATGCTTGATTTGCTTTTGCCGAGAAATCGCCCGGCAGATGAAAATTCGACGGAAGACAACGTAGAGACAGATGTTTCGTCGTCGTCGCTTGAACAATTCGAGCGCACACGCGAAAAACTTCGTCAACAATTGCGCGAAGGGCGCTTGGACGGGCGTGTAATTGAATTGGAAACTCAAGAACGCAACTCGCCTGGTCATTTCGAGATTTTCACCCCGCAAGGCATCGAAGAGATGGATATCAACCTCCGCGATATGTTCCCGAATATGTTCGGAGGTAGTCGCCCCAAACAAAAGAAGATGCGCGTGGACGAGGCGATGGAATATCTCCTACAAGAAGAAGAATCGAAGTTGATAGACTTAGACCAAGTCGCTCGTCTGGCAATTGAACGCGTGGAATCTTCGGGCATCATCTTTCTCGATGAAATAGATAAAATTGCCGGACGCGAAAGCGGACACGGGCCAGACATTTCGCGTGAAGGCGTACAACGCGATATCTTGCCCATCGTCGAAGGCACAACAGTAAATACACGCTACGGAATGGTCAAAACAGACCATATTCTTTTTATAGCGGCGGGAGCTTTTCACGTATCGAAACCATCCGACCTGATTCCTGAATTGCAAGGACGTTTTCCGATTCGCGTCGAACTCAAGCCTCTGACAATGCATGATTTCAAACGCATTCTCACAGAGCCGAAAAATTCGCTTGTGCGGCAATATAAAGCGCTGCTCGAAACAGAAGGAATTGATGTAACTTTTACAGACGATGCGATTGACGAAATCGCCCACTTCGCATTTTCGGTTAATGAAACGACCGAGGATATAGGAGCGCGAAGGCTTCACACAATTATGGAGACCTTGCTTGATGAATATTCGTTCGAAGGTCCTGATCTCGAAGATAAAAACGTCATCATTGACGCAAAATATGTTCAGAAACAATTAGCCGAGATCGTCAAAAACGAAGATTTGAGTCGTTACATTCTTTAATGTTTATTAGGCCAGAAGGAAATTCAATAATCAGAGCGTTTTTCACGTACGTTTCCCTCAAAATGTTAGTTCACCGCAGAGACGCCACAGAAGTAAGCAGGAAGCACGATGCAGTACGCAGTAAGGTTGGATCAGGCAAGAACTGCCTACTGCCTACTGCCTACTGCCTACTGCTTACTGCCTTTTGCCTTCTCTTCTCTGCTTGTGGCAAAATCGGCGCGCCTATTGCTCCAGTTCGTTTGACCGAGCGCACGGCGGAACTTTCAGCCATACAGCGCGGCTCAAAGATTCTACTCTCCTGGTCTTCTCCCGCACTCGGAAAAAATGAAAAGGATTCTTCGTATATCGCTCGCGTTGACATTTACCGTTTAGCGGAAAAACAAAATCAACAGCCAGTCTTAGAGGCTGATGAATTCGAAGCGGAAGCCGATCCCATATGGTCATTAGACCGCGCCACCATCGAAGCGCAAGTGAATACACTTGGTCATTTGGAATTTTCCGACGCCGTGAATTTAAATCAAATGCAAGCCAACACGCGATTGCGTTATGCGGTTCGCTACGTTAATAAACGAGGCCAACAAGCCGCTTTTTCAAATACCGTAGCGCTTATACCGGTTGCGGCAATCGCGCTCGAACCAGGCAATCTGCAGATTGCCAATCAAGCGCAAGACGAAGTGACAATTCAATGGGATGAGCCGCCCTCGAACGTTGACGGATCGAGTCCCGCGTCGGTCGTCGGATACAATCTCTATCGCGTCAAACCGAATCGTAAAATCGCCCGCGAGGCTTTGAATTCTGAGCCCATTCCCGTCACAAATTTTGTTGACAGGACTTTTCAATACAAAATCGAATATTCATACATCGTTCGTTCGCTTTCGCAGGGCATCAATGGTTTGATTGAAAGCGTTGATAGTAAGCCTTTAACTTTTTTGCCAATTGATAATTTTGCGCCAACCGCACCCGACCCCGTTTCCATCGCCTCGGCAAATGGAACGATTAGTCTATTTTGGCCCAGTTCAACTGAAAAAGATGTGATTCGGTACAACATCTACAGAACAACGATGCAAGATGCCGCTGAAAAAGATTGGTTAAAGATTGGCTCGTTAGAATCTAAGTTCGTCACTTTCCGCGATGACAGAGTGACAATTGACAGCAAGTATTTTTATCGCGTGACTGCCGTTGACCGCTTTGATAACGAAAGCAATCCCTCGCGCATCGTCAGCGAAACCGCGCACCCTTAGAGGCTGGCAAAACGTTAGAAGCACCGTACTCCTCTAGATTGAAGAATACATCAAATTCCCCATAAATACGCAATTCTAAGCATCACACGTCTTACCTCGTTCTCTTCATTGGAGCGATAAAAAGCAAAAAGGCAAAAGCCCCTTAAGACACTTTTACCTTTTTGCTTTTGCCGTTCAATAGCAAAATGCGCATAAAAAATATTTCTATCTCTATGCAACTATCTCAGACACGTCATATAAAACAACTATGAATCGCCAATTCAAGGTGATGTCCAAAATTGCTTATGGATTACTTGACATACTTTTCAATGAAATCCTCAATCATCTCGTGAAGAAGATCATCAATGGCATCAATCGTGTCGGCATCATTATCTTCGTCCCAGTCTTCGCACTCCGAGTGCACATGCCACCCTTTGCCATCTCCATCGCCATCATCATCTTCATCTTTAGAATCCAAAACGCCATCATTATCATCATCGTCGTCATCTACACTAACCGTGATTTTAAGTTCAAGCACATCAACGCCATCTGCATTAACAACTGCTAGATGAGCCACCTCAAGCCATTCTGAAACCAACTTTTCGATTGACGAAATGGAGTAGCCGTCAATTTTTCCGTGAACTTCTACTGTAATGTCAACTTTCTTATTAAAGTTTGTGAAATGAAGAGTCCTGGTATTGGCTGCTGCGAAAGAATTTGAACTTAATGCTGGCGAGCACAACATCAACGCAGCGATTGCCGCCAAGGTTGTTGCCTTACGAACGAATTGAGTAAATGATTGTCTATTTTTCACACTGTCTCCTTGTTGGATATTTTGAGATCTAGGGGTATTAATTACATTGCCTAGAGTTGGTGATGATGCGTTATTTTCTTATTTTCAGCAAGATAAATTAAAGGTTCAAATTGATATTTTTTGTACAATCGAATGGCAATAAGAAAACTCCAAGGGAATTGCTTCAACATTTCCTGAGAATTTTGTCGGGCAAACAATGGAATATATTTCCAATTGCTGAATTATGAGTTGTTCACTCAATCATCAAGAGATTTGGGTACCAAAAACCAAAGAAGTTTCCCCTGTCCGTCTTCGACATCTCCCCAATCATCAATTTGCAACTCCACGCAAGCGAGCGCGGCTGTAGGCATTTGGCGATCTGAGCCTATCAATCTTGAAAGCAAATTTTCAAAGCCAGGATTGTGACCTACCATCAACACGCGGGAATGTCCATTTGAAAGATGCCTTACCAATTTCATTAACGCTGCAGACGAAGCTTCATAGATGCCTTGCTCAAATTCAACTTCTGTATCGAGTTCTGCCGCCTGCTTAAAAAGCTCCATCGTCTCTTTGGCGCGTGTGGCTGGCGAACAGAGAATAAAATCCGGCAAAATCCCTTGCTTAACCAAAACTTCACCCATTCGCGGCGCATCTTGAATGCCGCGTTTCGCAAGCGGCCTGTCAAAGTCGCGCAGCCCTTCATTCCCCCAATCCGATTTCGCATGACGTAACAATATTAAAGTTTTCATCGCTTCCCCTTAAAATAGTGAATCGTGAATCGTGAATCGTATGCAAGGAATAAACAACTTTTGGTTTCTCGCCCTCCATTTTACTTTCACTTTTCACCTTTTCCTTTCGACCTTTTTTTTTCACTATTCACTATTCGTTTTTCACTATTCACTATTAATAGCGCATCACTCACCGCGCGTTCCCCGCCCGTGTCTGAAGGTTTATTAACCAGTTTGCCTTCGATAATCATCGCCGATGAACCGCCACCATCTAAATTCATTGCATCAACCGCGCCAAATTCCAAAAGCAACTCCGCAAGCGATATGAGCGACATTCCTGTGCTATATCCTGGCTGTCTACCATCAACCACAACCAACAATATCTTGCCGTCTTTCAACTTTGCAATAGCCGTGCGCGGGTGTCTGTCTGTGACGAAATTAGCTCGGATCCCTTCCAATTCGTTCGTAATTTCAACGCGCCCGTTTCTGATCAACAGTGGCATACCACCAATTATGTTGAGAGCAAGATTCCATTTATCCGTCGAAACCTTTTCGTGCGCGATCAATGCAGTTTTCAATTTGACGACGGAACCGCTTGAAAGATATTTCAAGACCCAATCACGAGCTTCTCCACTCGCTGAAATCACAAAACCATCAACGGGGATTTTTGTACTGCCGGAATGATCTTTTATTTCAGCGACACGTCCGCGCTTCACAACGATTTCAATACCATTTGGCGTTGTCAAAGTCGTTTTATGAAATTCCGGCGTAAAGATAATCATTTCATCCTCGGCGCGCGGACGATTGATACCATCAACTTTTCGTTTGAAGCCGCGAGAAGTTTCAATTTGTCCGTCAAATTTCAAATGACCGAAGATGCTTTCGATTCTATTGCCTTGCTTGAAGAAACCTACAGCAGCGCGATTATTGAAAGGCTCGCTCAATAATTTGCCGTCAATTTTCAAAACACTAACATTGTCGCCTCTGTATGTTCCTGTTGTCGTGAAAAACCCGGCGTTGATCGCAGCAATCGCGCCGTGCCTGCTTGCCATTGAAGAAACGGTTTCAAGTCCAACGGTGCTATCCATGGCATGAGTGATCCGAAGCTCAATGGCGTTCAAATCAATTCTGAGAAGATTGATAACCACAGGTCCCGTCGCCTCATCCGGCGATTGATACCCGCGAGTGATTCGCAAATGCTCTAAACCTTTTCGCAGAGGTTGAAACTCTTGCGCCAAAGTGGTTGGCATCAATGTAGCGAGGAGCCAGAACAGTGCTATAATCGGCAAGCGTTTCGGCTTTATAAAATTTGACATAATGGGTGTTGAATCTAACACAGGCGATTTCGCAGATAAAGCAAGTTTATGCAAAAAAAGCTTGCCAAAAAGATGGCAAGAGGAGCAAAGTAAGGGCATTCATATACTTGATTCAGCGTTAGGTTAATAATGTCTGTCATGATAAATTCTTTCTGTTAATTGCAAGTTTGCTGAAAAATAAAATAAATAATTAAAAACAAGACAATGAAAAAAATCCTATTATTAATTCTCTTACTTACTTATGGAAACTCCTTTCTTTTTGGTCAAGAAAGCAACCCGAATCAACCGATTGGAAAGCTGGTAAATATCGGAGGAAGGAACTTGCATGTAATTGCAGTTGGAGAAGGTAGGCCAACTGTTGTTTTAATGGCAGGTGGAGGTGCCTATGCAATTGATTGGGCATTGGTACAACCAAAGGTTGCTAATCTTACTCGTGTTTTGTCATATGACAGGGCAGGATTGGGCTGGAGCGATTCAGGTCCCAAAGATGAAACAGTAGAGCAAACCGTGTCAGATTTACATAAATTATTGAAGAAAAATAAGGAGAAAGGTCCATTTATTTTAGTCGGTGCATCTATAAGTGGTATTTATATTACAGCTTATCAAAAGAAATATCCTAAGGAAGTGGCAGGTATCATATTTTCAAATTGTGCAAATAAAGTAGGTTTGAAAACAAAGACTAAGGAAGGGCTTGTTTGGGAATTAACCGAATCAGAAATTGCCTCTAACTATCCTTTGCCAGTCTCTTTAAAAGACAAGAAACCAACATTTTCAATCAGATCACCCTTTGACAAGCTGCCCGAAAATCTTCAAAAAATACGAGTTGGTTTAGATGAAAAAAATTGGGAGGCATTTGAACCAACCAAATTTACGGCTGCTGGCTTGCTTTCCTGGCGAAAAGAATTTTTGAAAATATTTCATGATACGGAAGCGGGCAAACCATTTGCGATGGGCAATTGGCCCGTTATTGTACTAGCAGAATATGAGATGCCAGGCGATAGTGTTCGCAATACGAGGGATAGATCAGCTCCTCGTTTGAGTTATTTAAGTTCAAATACCTTGCATATAAAGGTGCCCAAAGGTCATGAAATCCATTTGTATAATCCTGCAATATTGAATGATGCAATTGAAAAATTAATTATTGCCGTTCGGAATAAAACACCCTTACGATAATTTGGGCATTCATATGCTTGACTCAACTAACCAAACCTCAAAAAGGTTCTAAGCCCGATTAACTTAAGAAACCATTCCAGATTAACCTAACCGCTGAGTCAAGTATATGAATGCCGAACATAGACATCGTGCAGAGTTTTTTACTTTCTCTATATCAATTTAATGCCCTTAGAGATTTGGTGGTAAATCAGCCTTTTTCATCTTTAACACTACTCCTTTGGCGCTACTCCAAAATTATCAT
>JANMSG010000694.1:0-2291 GCA_031389065.1 Acidobacteriota bacterium
GAAATGGCCAAACAAGAGATCTATGACGCAATCATCGTTGGCTCAGGTGCGACAGGCGGTTGGGCTGCAAAAGAGTTGACCGAAAAAGGACTTCGCGTAGTCGTTCTGGAAGCCGGGCGCAAGCTTGACCCTTTGAAAGATTTTACCGAACATAAATGGCCTTACGAGATGAAGTATCGCGGCTTTGGCAATCCGACGGAGTATAAACGTACACAGCCCATTCAAAGCCTCAATTATGCCTGCACAGAGTATGGACGACAGTTTTTCGTCAACGATATAGAGAATCCTTACACCACGCCGAAAGACAAACCTTTCTATTGGATTCGCTCGCGGCAAGTGGGCGGACGAACTGTCCCTTGGGGCAGACAAACCTACAGGCTTTCCAATTATGATTTCAAAGCAAAGAGTCATGATGGCTATGGCGATGATTGGCCGATCTCTTACGAAGACATTGCACCTTATTACGACAAGGTTGAAGAGTTCATAGGCATAAGCGGCTCCTATGAAAATCTGCCACAGTTGCCCGACAGCAAATTCCAGCCGCCTATGGCGTTGACTTGCGGCGAATTGGCATTAAAGAAAGCGACTGAAAAATTAGGCGACCCTTTTCGTCGTGTCATCATCGGTCGCGCAGCGATTCTCACAAAACCGATTCATCAGGGAACCCCGAACGCCCGCGCCGCCTGTCACTGGTGCGGGCATTGCGACAGAGGTTGCACGACAGCCTCTTATTTCAGCAGTCCCACTTCTACGCTTCCGGCGGCGGCGCGCACCAGGCGTATGAAACTGATCACGCACGCGGTGGTCAGCCACGTCGTCGTTGATAAAAACACAGGCAAAGCCAAAGGCGTTCATTACATTGACGGAATAACAAAAGCGCACCGCGAAGTCTTTGCCAAAGCGGTGGTGCTGTGCGCCGGAACGCTGGAATCAACGCGCATTTTGTTGCACTCAACGTCGCCAATGTACCCGAACGGACTGGCGAACAGTTCAGGCGTCCTCGGGCATTATTTGATGGATCACTGCAAGCAAGGCGGCGCCAATGGCGTAATGCCTATGCTGAATAAAAAAGTTTTGCAACAAGACGGTCGCGCCAATGGCATATACGTTGCGCGTTTCAGAAACCTGAAAACCAAGCAGGACAAATTCATCAGAGGTTACGGCTTTCAGGGCGGTTCGGGGCAATCGCTCTACGGTCACGCGAAAGGCCTAGCGGGCTTTGGCGCAGAGTTGAAGAAATCGGTTAGAGAAGAACACCCCTGGTCTATCGGCTTATCCGGTTACGGCGAATGTCTGGCGCGATTCGAGAATCATGTCACCCTGGATAAAACCGTAGTTGATAAATGGGGCATTCCCGCATTACACGTAGACATGACGTTTGGCGACAACGAACGCGAAATGACCAAAGACATGGGCGATGCTGCCGAAGAGATGCTCAGAGCAGCAGGAGCAGAAGAGATTCGAACGCGACGCGGACCACTCTCGATTCCGGGTTTCAGCGTTCACGAAGTCGGTACGGCACGCATGGGCAATGATGCGAAAACATCTGTGCTCAATAAATTCAATCAAGCACACGACGTGAAGAATTTATTCATAACAGACGGCGCAGCTTTTGTGTCGAACGGCAACCAAAATCCTACGCTCACCATGATGGCTCTGACGGCTCGCGCTTGCGATTATCTGGTCGAAGAATTCCGCGCCGGTCGTTTGTAAATATGAAGGAGTAATGAAGAAGATATGAGTTGGGCGAAATTTGCCATTGAAGGATTAAGAGAAGGAAGAACCGTGCAGATAAAACCGCGAGGGCATTCCATGAAAGGCAAGGTAAACGATGGGGAATTGGTTACGGTCGAACCTTGTAAGGCTGAAACCTTACGTGTCGGTGACATCGTTTTAGTGCGCGTCAAAGGCAATGATTATCTGCATCTCATCAAAGCCATTGATAGCAGCAGATTTCTCATAGGCAACAACAGAGGCGGCATTAACGGTTGGGTCGGTCATAACTGTGTCTATGGCAAAGCGATCAAAATTGAATCGAAATGAAACCGTTCATCACGGTGGGTAAGGCGAAATCACTCCTCGGCAATTGAGACCAAGCATCTCCTGGATCAACCACTGCTTCCGGTTATTTCAAAGAAAAAGGAGGGCGCAAAAACGCTCTCCTTTCAAACCCACAGCATCTTTCGATCCCTTGAAAGCGAAAAAAAATCACCACAGAGTTCGCCAGGTCACACAAAAGATTCAGGAGGTACCAATTTGTATCTTCTGTACATCCCCGCGCCCTCTGTGGT
>JANMSG010000739.1:0-3655 GCA_031389065.1 Acidobacteriota bacterium
AAAAAGATAGTCCACTGATGCGAAGATTTATTCTCGTTGATTCTTTATTTCTCGCGCGCGTGAAGGTTGGAATTTGCCTTCTATAAAACGATTGACACATGATTTGTTCAAGGTACACTCTACATATCCCCTATGTGATTCGTGCCTGAAGATTCGAACAGATTACGGGGAATGGTTCCATGCACTCTTTGTTTCATTATTTGGCTACACAGCACGCAGAGGAGTTCGCTCCTGTTCGATGCAACGAGCAAACTCTTTCACGCCTGGTTCGATATTTTGAAGATGTGGTCACCGAAAACAAGCTACCTGCTCTGCTTCTCAAAGGTCATTGCCTAAACGGTGATCTGGAACGAGAGAACAAAAGATTAGCCAAGCTTTGCTCCACCGCTTCGCAAGTTTATCTCTTTTCCTGCAAACAGGATTGCGAAACGCGAACCTGGAATCCTATCCCCTTTCCCAAGCTGACCAATCTTGAAGACAGCAATTATCACGATATGGAAACCGGGCCTTTCGTTTTGATTTTGAGTGACCGATTCTGCAGCTTACTTCTCTCCAGGGAATTGACGAAAGAGACCACTCTGCCGGTTAAGACTTACGAAATGATGTGGTCTTTCGACGCCAATGTCGTCTTTACCGCTATCGAATATTTAATGTCGCGCATTTCCGTACAATATCCACAGGAGCGCGAACAATTTGAAGTGTTGCTCAGCAACTCGACACCGAACCGAATCTCCTGGAAGTTGGGATTTTCGCTGACCACAAAATTGGCGATGTTGATGCAACGTCAGAATGAGTTGGAAATGGCAATCAATCAAATCGGCTACACCATCTCCAATACCCGCGAAATAGAAAATGTTTTGCAATTTGCGGTTGAAGAGGTCGGGCGCGCCTTGAAAGCCAAGCACACGAATTTATTTCTACTGAAAGAAAATTCCGAATCACTTGATGGGAAAAGCGTAATGGAGCGCGCCCCTTCCCAATCCTCTGAGGCACAACAAAAGACCCAACAGTCATACACCTTTTATCAAGAAAGCAAACGCTATAAAACGGGCCCTTTAGGCGCTACGTCAGATTTGCTCGAAAATTTCTTGAAGCCTGGGAAGCTGGAAATTCCGGTCGCCTATCAGAACAAAGAGATCGGCATATTAATGATTGAAGATGATACGCCGGGTCGTATTTGGGAGAGCGAAGAAATTCTGATGGTCAACACCGTTTCAGACCAATTAGCCGTCGCCATCAGCCACGCTCGTTTGTTTCGTCAAATGGAAGCCCAAGCCATCACAGATTCGCTCACAGGGCTTTACAATTACAGGTTTTTTCAGGCTTCACTTGAACGCGAAATCCAAATCGCCAACCGCCACAATGAGGTTGTCTCGCTCATCATGTTAGACCTGGATCGCTTGAAGCACATCAATGACACCTTCGGACATCGCGCCGGCGATTCGGCGCTCGTTCTAATCTCTCGCATTATGAAACAGGCTGTGCGCTCGGTAGATTTTTGCGCCAGATACGGCGGGGAGGAATTCGTTATCGTCTTGCCCAGATGCCAGCACGAAGACGCCTTACGGATCGCTGAACGCCTGAGAGCCGCCCTTGCGGCATCGCCTTTACCCGGCATTGGACAGATTACGGCAAGCCTGGGCGTCGCCACTTATCCGATTTCCGCGCAAACCAAAGAAGGGATGATTGAAGTCGCCGATCAGGCGATGTACCTGGCGAAAACATCTGGGCGCAATCGCGTCAAAACTCTTTTGCATCACTCTCAATTAAAACTCGCGTAGGAACCTGGCGAAGCCTGTGGCGACAAAACATTTTCGCTTCGTCAGGTTAAACTCTTTGGAAGTATTTCATCTCGCCTGCCGAATATTTTTCTTGAAAATGCCTGGAAAAATCGCTCATCAATGCCTGGTTATTTTGTAAAAGTCTATCGAGCGCATCACCTTTTTCAAGGATGATTGCCGAGACGTCTTCAGGAATCGTGTCATTGATTTGATGCCAGCGCGAAGTCCCCTCGTGGATGATTTGCGAAAAACGCAAACCACCTTGCGAGACCACGGGTCCAAGCGAACCGGTCTGCATCAAGACGAAACCTTGCGGCGGATTCTCTTTGACTCTTTGCGCCATTGCAGCCCATTGACGCGCCACTTTTGAATTGACTCCGTTGCGGAAACCTTCTTGATAAACCGCAAGCTGCGAGGGTCCGTCAGAAATCAAATAGCCGTATTGAAATGCAACCACCAAACAGACAATCGCAACCGCAAAGGTTTTCCCCAATCGTTTGAGCAGGGGAATGACGGCAGGCACAAACAAAGCAATCGCCATCAAATGCGGCAAACCATATCGCACATTCAAAAGCCCGAAGGCGCTCAAAGGAAAAATTTGAATCTCGCCTCTATATAGACTGAAGATATGAAAAAAGAAAGGCACCTCCAACAACATTGTCGGCGCATATTGTAAAAAAGTGAGCCGATGAGTTGGAATCAATCTCAAAAAACCTAAGCCGGCGAGGGGAATTAAAATCAATCCTACGCAAGCCGCTACCGTCACAATCATCAACAACATGTCCAACAATAAGTTTCCGACAAAAATTTTCGACCAGCCGAGATTGGCTTGGTTCTGCAAATAGATTCCTCTTGCAGAATGCGGTCCCGTCAAAAACCACAACGCGTCACCGTAAATCGCCCAGTTATGCCATAGCCAATAAAGCGGCGCAAGCGCAACGATGGTTGAAAAAGTCGCCGCATTCTTGATCTTTGATTTGAGATTGCCAACCGATAACAGCAACACCAGAGCGCAAGCAATCGTCGCAACAATCCAGGCTTCATAGCGTGACATCGTAGCCATAGACATTGCCGCCGCCGCAAAAACCAGGCGTTTGAAAGTTTGATGATTCGCCCACGATTGCAATAACCACACAGCCAGCGAAATTGCTGCCATAAATACCAATTCGGTCATCGGCGTTGATTGCATAAACAAGGCGCAAGGGTTGAGCGCAAAGATTGCGAACGCCACAAAGGGTAAGATGTTTTTGAAATCATCGCTCTCTTTGTCATAAAGATTTCTCGCTAACTGAAAAATCGCTATTGAAGCGACAACAAAACAGAGCATCGAAATCAAACTTCCTGCCACACCGCTTCGCCACATCCAGTCATTGGCAACCAGCGGTAACATCAAAATCGTTTGCAGCGGCAGCCAGGGCGAGCCGATTTGCAGGTATCTTTGCCAGAGCGAATCGTCAGGACTGTCAACAACCTTGCGTGCAATGTTGACATGTGCAATGCCGTCGCCATAGAGATTCGTCATTCCATTATTGTAAAAGTAAATAAAGGACGCGAGGGATAAACTCGCCGCAATGATGGCGACGGTCTTTATCTGAAGAGTTATTTTCACAGGAAGTCAAAGACTAAAGACATCGCGCCATTTTGCCAAGAGAATTGCCAGGGCTGTTGCAAAACAGGCTCCGGAGAGAGGCGATTTTTCGACACCAACTTGGTAGCCCTTTTACTAAGAGCGTATTTAGAATTTGTCGTTCGCCGCAAAGCGGCGATGAGAAGGTAGCCACAGGTGCAACCACTGGAACCGTAAGCCAGCCACACCCCCGTTGAAAAAGTGGCACAAAACGTGTGGCGCGTCTTAAAAGCACGAAACCGATGCG
>JANMSG010000793.1:0-3380 GCA_031389065.1 Acidobacteriota bacterium
TTGAGTTGAATCTCTTTGTCGGTTGCGTTGCAATTCAACTTTGAATTCGGAAGATAGGGTTGTGCCCGTCTCAGCGATTCTTTCCTCCGTGTAAATCTTAATCCACAACGTTAACTCTTGAGCAAATCCTGATAGTCACTAATCAACTTTTCCAGATTCACTGAGAATTTTTTATCCTCCATCGTCTGGCTCATATAAGTGATTTGCAGGGAAGCAATGCTGGTGACATTTTTCGTAATCGCATCTTCCATCTTTTTCTTGGTCTCTTCGCTGATTTGAAAACCGCGCACATCTTTTATGGCGTCGAACTTCTTCTTGATGTCCGCTTTTTTGGCGTCAAAATATTTCTGCGCTTCCGCAAGGCCCGTGGCTTTGTCTTTGGTCGCAGATATTTTGCTAACCATTTCGGTCGTGAAGCTGTCGAGGTCTTTCATCACGGCGTTGATTTCGTCATCACGTTTGCTGCATCCGACGGTTGCGATACAAACGAGTAACACGAAAATTGCTATCAGTCTTTTTGTCATAATTTCTCCTTTTTAGATAAGGAGGAACAACGAATGAATCCAGGTCGTTAATCCGCTGCTCCTCTGTTGTTTTACCGGCGACAGTTGCGTGATTGCTCCAGCCAGATTTCGTTCAAGCTATCGGTATCACGGCCAGGAACAGGTATTGTTTCTGGTGTCTCGGTCGTTAAAGGTGCAGCGAATGCTGCCTGGCGGTGATTGCAGGCTGGCATTCCCCTTAAAAACCGACTTATCAATCCTGCCAAATACGCGGCGATCTGAGGTGTTGTGTTCCAGCGAGTATATACATCCTTGTTTCGTTGCCTTGCCTTTGCCGGTATAGGTGATGCCATTGCAACAGAAGCGATAATCGCCGGTCAGGGAGTTGAACAGCAGCACGTTGCCAGGGTTGCTATCATCCTGTAAACAGACATCGAAGATAGTAACCGCGAAACTGCAAGCGGCGGTGTTACCGGCTGCATCGCTAGCCGTGCAAGTGACGGAAGTGTTGCCAACGGGAAAGCAAGAGCCGGATGCCGGATTGCACACCACAGTGACGCCGGGGCAGTTATCGCTGGCCACAGGCAGCGGGAAGCTGACCACCTGGCAAGCAGATTGGCAGACCGTCTTATCGGTAACGGCAGTCAAGTTAGCCGGGCAGTTGACCGTTGGCGTCTGGGTGTCGCGAACCGTCACCGTGAAGCTGCACGTCGCATCCGGAGGCGTCCCGTTAGACGCCGTACAGTTGACCGTGGTGACGCCGACCGGGAAGGTGTGCGGCGAGGTGATGGTGGTGTTGCCGACCTTGCAGGTGACGGTCGGGGCCGGCGTGCCGATGGCGCTGGCTACGACGACTTGACCTGGACACCTGACGGCAGGATTCTTCATTCGGAAGGTGACACCGGTAAATCCAATTTGTGGATTATGAATGCCGATGGCACAGGGCACGCGCAGTTCACCGAGGGGCCGGGGCGGCACCGCTGGCCGGCGATGTCGTTGGATGGCCGCTTCATCGTTTATACATCACGACGCAGCGGACAGCGCCAAATCTGGCGGATGGACAGCGACGGGCGCAATGCCAAACAATTGACCGACTTGCCCGAAGGAGCCGACTATCCCCGGATCACTCCTGATAGTCAATTTGTGCTTTACCGGACGGAGCCTCCCACTCACAGCGGGACTTTAATCAAAATCCCCGCGGCTGGAGGCGAGTCGGTGATGATTGCAGACAAAGCGGGACAATTTGTCATTTCGCCCGGCGGGAAGAGGGTGGCTTATCAATCCTACGACGAGCAGAAAAAGCGCTACGTCATCATCGTCAAACCGATGGACGGAGCAGAGCCGGCGAGAGTTTTTGATTATCCTGATTCCCCGATTTATCGAATCGAGCAATGGACGAAAGACGGTTTGCTGTGCATCAAGAATGACAGCACCCAAATTATCCTGGTGCCGATAGATGGCCATCCGCCCAGACAATTGACCGATTTCAAGACCGGCGAGCGCATCTTTTCCTTTGCGTTGTCGGCTGATGGCAGACGGATGGTTCTGTGTGTCGGCATTGCAACTGCCGAGACCCTGAAGATCACCGATTTCAAAGCCCGCTGAATTGACCAAACAAAAGTCGCGACTGCTGCGAAATTTCAAATCTCACTTTCTGGGTTGTATTCTATCCGCCAGGGCTGAGGTTGCGAAAATCGGGCGACCCTCGGTGCGCGCTCGTACCTTGGCAAAGCGCTATCATAGAAAGGAACCGTTCGCCTTGATGAGGCGGGCAAGTCAGCAAGGCAAACGGGAGAATCAGTTGGCTGTGCGACATCCACATCCAGCAGCCTGATTGTGAAAAGCAAAGGAAGCAAGGAAACGTCTATCGCTGGGTAAGTTTCAAAACTGTGTTCGATAGTATTGGCAATAATCAACGATGACACACGTTTCGCAGAGTGGATTTTGTGGGCGACAAATCTTGCGCCCGTGTCTTATCAAATTGATATGCGCTTCATAGAAACGCTCTGGCGCAATGATCTGCCCCATCATCTCGTGCGCCTCTTGATCGCTGCATTTTTCAGGAATCAGACAGAGACGGCGTGCGATGCGAAAAATGTGTGTGTCTATAGGGAAAACCGCCGCGTCGCAAGCGAACAACAAAACGCAAGCAACGGTTTTCGGCCCCACGCCTTTGAAGCTTGAAAGGAATAGCTTTGCCTCTGCTAGAGGCGCAGTACGAAGAAAAGATAAATCTAATGAGCCGCATTGGTCTTTGATTTCATTCAAGATTCGCTTAATGATGACAGACTTCTGTTTAGCGAGCCCCCCGGAACGAATCGCAGCTTCAATCGAAGTGACGCGGGCGCGCCGCGCCTCTTCCCAATCGGCAAAGCGTTGTTTCAAATTTTCAAAAGCGCGTTGACTATTCACATTCGTCGTTGATTGCGAAAGAATCGTTTCGATCAAACAATCAAGCGGGTCTAATTTTTTTTCTAGTTCAGGGGTGCCATAGACCGCCTTGAGATTTTGTATAACATAAGGAATTTTTTCGCGCGCCTCGTTCAAACTATCTTTCTCCATATCAAGCATTGTTCTATGAATCTTGAGAATGCTCAAGTTGACAATCATTCAAAGCGTTTGCAATAATCACTCTTTCCAATTGCGCGTCCGTAGCTCAGCCGGATAGAGCGTTTGCCTACGAAGCAAAAGGTCGCACGTTCGAGTCGTGCCGGACGCACTTTAATATCAACGATTTAGGGCAAGCTATGAGGCTTGCCTTTTTTCGTGTGTGACCGATTTGTGACCTGACCGTTGCGAATACCCTTCCTGAGCTTCTACTGCTCGACGCATTCCTTCTTCTGTGGCGTGGGCATAGCGGTTGGTTGTCGACAGGCT
>JANMSG010000817.1:0-4287 GCA_031389065.1 Acidobacteriota bacterium
CAGCCCGGACGCCCCACGCCGAATGGCGTTTCCCAGCGCGGTTCGTCTTCTTCTTTGGGCGCTTTCCACAAAACGAAATCGCGGGCGTCGTCTTTTTCATACTCGTCAACGTCAAGGCGCGCCCCGGCAAGATTGCCTTCAAGCTTTAAGCCCGACAGCTTGCCATATGTGGGCAGCGTAGCGATGCTGAAATAGAGCGACCCTTCGCTTTCGTAGGTATGCCCGTTTGCTTCGAGCCGCTTCATCACTTCGACCATCTCGTCAATGTGCTTTGTGGCGCGCGGCATGAGTTCAGGTCGTTCGATATTGAGAAGGTCAAGGTCTTGCAAAAATTCTTCTGTATAAAAGCTGGTGAATTCTTCCAAGCCTTTACCTGCGGCTCGCATATCGCGAATAATTTTGTCTTCAATGTCGGTGATATTCATCACGTGAATGACTTCATAGCCGAGATATTTCAGATAGCGGCGCAACACATCAACCGCAACGAAGGTTCTGAAATTGCCTATGTGACCGTAACCGTAAACCGTAGGTCCACACGCATACATACGCACAGTGTTGTCTTCAAGCGGTTTGAATTCTTCGCGCGTGCGCGTCAGCGTGTTCCTGAGTTTCAGCATAATCGTCTGGTTCCCTCTGCAATCTTTTTTGGTTAAAAATAAAGAATAGATGGTATCGGACGGAAAAATAGCTTGTCAACGAATGGAGTTTTTATCTGCGCCTTGAAATTCGGCAATGACTTCGATTTCGCCAGCAATATTATGATTGAACTCATCGAGATGTTCGGCGGGAATCCAATATTCCTGATGATGCGACGCGCCAACCGTCTGCACTTCATATCTTGCAAGGAAGTCTGTTTTCACTTGAAAGCGTGTCACATATCCGCGCTTGTCTTTATTACGCTTGGCGTTCCAATCACGAGCGATTTGCGTAGCATATTCTTCGTTGAGTACAGGATAAAAGATTGGTTGTTCACGAAGGCGAGGCGGAAATTTCGTAAAGCCGCTTTCACGGATCAAGGCAAGTTCATTCTTGCCTACAGGGCGATAGAGTATAGTTGTTTCAGTCATTGTCACCAAATTTCAGCGAGGTTCAAAACAAAGCCTTTCAAGACAGTCTCGCCTCTTACGCTTTCAGGATTCTCTAGAACTTCTATGACTTGATTCGGGCGATAGATATGAACTTGTTTGTTTTTCGGGTCAATCAACCAGCCTAATTGCGCGCCGTTTTCGATATACTCAATCATCTTGTCTTGCAACATAGATACGGCGTCTGTGCGCGAACGAAGTTCAGCAACAAAATCAGGACAGAGAGGCGCGATTCCTTCTTGTTCGTCTTCGGTCAATTTATTCCATTTCTCAAGATCAATCCAGCAAGTATCTGGCGAACGCTTCGCTCCGTTTGGCAAAGTAAACATCGCCGAAGAATCGAAACATATTCCTGTGCCATCTATTTTTGTCCAATTAAGTAGCTGCCCACTCAAATTAATGTTTCGCCAGCCACTCATAGAACCTGTTGGAGGCATAATGATTAATTCTCCTTCTGCGGTGAGTTCAAAACGTAGGTCAGGGTTGTCAGCGCGCAAATCTTGGAACTGCTCGTCGTTCAAACGCAGAGATTGCAAATTAAGAGGTAACGAATGCTCTCGGTCTTCGCCTATCATTACGGTTGGTTGCGCCATTCTTTTCACCTCACTGGTTCAAATTCTATGCCTGTTATACGAATTGCTGCAATCTTTAATCTTTCGTGTAGCGCGTCATCAATTCATCCCATTTGTCTTGCGCTTTCAAGATTAACTCGATGACTTCGCGCACCGCGCCGCGTCCGCCTTCGCGCTTCGTGACGAAATGAGAATAGGCTTTCACTTCTTCAACCGCATCGGCAACCGAAACCGCAAGTCCTGCGCGCCGCAGCAGAGGAATATCAACTACGTCATCGCCTACATAACAAATCGCGTCATCGCTCAAGCCTTCTTCAGCAAGTATCGCTTCGTAAGGCTCCGTCTTCACCCAAGCCATTTCGTGAAGATGATGGATGCCCAACTCTTTAACTCTCTTTTGCACAACGGCAGATTTGCGTCCCGAAATGATTGCCGAACGAAACCCAGCGCGATGAAACATCACAATGGCGTGACCGTCTTTGACATCAAACGATTTCATCTCGTCGCCTTCTGGGGTCATCAAGATACGCCCGTCGGTCAACACTCCGTCGCAATCGAGGATCAACATCTTTATTTTGCGAGCGCGTTCGATTATGTCATTAGTCATGAGTCTGTAGCCCGTAGTCAGTAGTCCGTAGCCCGTAGTCACTCGACCAGTTTTTACTACTGACTGCTGACCACGGGCTACGGGCTAAAAGAAGTATTCTTTCAATTTGTCAAAGCGATCAATCAGCACATCCGGCGAATGCTCTTGTAATTCTTCGGCTGTGCGAAAGCCAAAACTGACAGCACAAGTCTTCGCACCGGCATCGCGTCCTGCGATAACGTCGTTTTCGCTATCGCCGACCATCACGGCTTGGTCGGCGGTGCCGCCAAGTTTGTGAATCGCCGTGATCACCGGCAGAGGATTTGGCTTGCGCGCCGAAACCGTGTCACCGCCGATAATGCAATCGAAGTCTTCATCAATGCCAAAGTGTTCGAGGATCAAATGCGTGAAGCGTTCTTCTTTGCTTGTGACCACAGCTTTGCGTTTGTCTTTGAAATGTTGCAGCGTCTCTTTGATGTGTGGATAGAGAGTCGTTGACACATACATTTGTTCATTATAGTGATGATGCATAAGTTCAATGGCTTTTTCGTGAATCTCTTTGTCAGGCGGTTGAAGGTTTGCATCGGTCGCCGTCAAACAACGATAGGTTAATACGCGAACCCCATCGCCTACGAAACTGGCAATCTTATCTTCCGAAAGTTGCGGTCTGTCTAAATCGGCAAGCAGCAAATTGACGGAGCGCGCAAGGTCAGCCCTTGAATCAATCAGCGTCCCGTCGAGGTCAAATAACATGAGTTCTATTTTTATCATCTTTTACTCTTCCGTTATAGCTTCTTAAGAATTGAATCGCGTAAAGCAGGTGCCATCATCCGGCAAGAAGCTTATCAATAAATAATAGGAAAACATAAATCGCTCTGTATTATACGGCTGCCTTTCCCTGTAACAAAGCGGCTCAGGAGCAAACATCAGGATTGAATACCGCCTCGGAATCGTGATAGGAAGTATTGCGATATGCAAAAGCTAATCTTGATACTGGCTCTCTATTTCATCTGTTGCCCTTCGGCCGCAGCGCAAGCCAGCAACAGCCTGCCCTATAAAACAGGGATTGCAACAGAGCAAAAGACTCCTAAAATCGGCACGATTAAAAAGTCTCTGGTGGATGGATGCGCTTGCTCTCTTCAACTGCCATCTGATTACCAAAGGCGGAAGCAAGATTTTGTCTTCCTCAGCGATTTTGCCGATATTGTGCAGATGAATATTGATGGCCAAGACATCAAATTAAAGCTGGTAAAAGAGACCAAAGCAAAAGGTAAAGCCAAGGTAGGCAATCGTCACAGCGAAGCCTACATTTCGGGTCAAACGAGAGTCAGGATTGACTGGCTTGTGACAGAAGTTTGTGACCCCAAAGATGAAAGTTGCGAAGTGACCTGGTATTCGGCAGTCATAACCGTGAATCGAAGCGGACAGATACAAAAAGTAAAAGCCCTTGGGATGTGCGGATGTTGAAGAACATCCAAATTCTCACATTCCAATGCACCCTTCAATAGGCAGTCTGAAAAATAAAAGCGAGGAGATAATATGATCATTGTCACAGGCAGTATTGTAGCCAAAGCTGAGTCTCTGGATAAACTCTTAGCCATCAGCCTAGAACACGTCAGGCGTTCGAGAACCGAGCCTGGCTGTCTGGCGCACGCCATTCATCAGGATGCAGAGAACCCTCTGCGTCTGGTGTTTCTGGAAGAGTGGACGGACACGGCAGCACTAGCAGCGCATTTTGCCGTTCCCGATTCGCGCGACTTCGTGAAGACCGCCATAGAGTTGGCTGCGCAATCGCCAGTAATAAATATTTACGAAGCGACTCCCGTGCAGATATAGGATTCCTAAATGTAGCGTAGACTGTCCAGTCTGCGCTTGACTGGAACCAACACCCGCTCGCATTCCAGATCATTTGCGGCGAAAAACAGGCGCAGACTGGACAGTCTACGCTACACCGCTTGCCATCAGCTATCAGGGGCTCAGTCAGTCCGGCTGCTTCAGCAGAGGTCCGAAATCCATAACTACTCGTTCCGATGACAATTTCCCA
>JANMSG010000820.1:0-9597 GCA_031389065.1 Acidobacteriota bacterium
GAGCCAATGGCAGGTAGTATGCAGGTTCCGGTTTGGCATCAAGACCTGTGTACTTTACATCGCCGACCACGCCGACAATCTCCATCCAGGGGTTGTTATTTCTTTCTGCGCCACCGACCTTGAAGCGTTTGCCAATCGGGGTTTCATTTGGAAAATAGCGTTCAGCCAGTGTCTGGTTGATAATCACCACGAGTGGCGATTCGCCTCGATCGGCCTCAGCGAAGAGACGACCTTCAAGCAACGGCACGCCAAGCACGGTGAAGTAATCAGGGCTGATGAAAATTATCGGCACGATGGGATCGCTGGTACCCTGCGCTATGGGTTTGTCTGCAATAGAAAAACTGTCGCTAATTGCCAGATGATTCGGAGGCAGGCTTATGCTCAATCCTGCGGCATCTACACCGGGTACTGTCTTCACTCGACTGATGAGTTGCTGGTAAAAGGATGTGACCTTCTCATTACTATCGTATTTCGCACGCGGCAACGTAAGGCTCATCGTCAGGATTTGCTCCGGTTTGAAACCTGGATTGACACCTTGCAGTTTGATAAAACTCTTCATCATCAACCCTGCGCCGACAAGTAACATCAACGACAAGGCCACCTCTGCTATGATGAGCGCATTTCGCATTCGCCGTCTGCCGAGGCTTTCCGTATTGCTGCGACCGCCTTTCTTGAGAGATTCGTTCAGATTCAGGCCGGAACTTTGCAGGGCAGGCGCAAGCCCGAAGATGAGACCACTCAATGCCGACACCAACAGCGTGAATCCGAGTGCGCGGCTATCAACAGTAACTTCATGCAAGCGAGGAATATTGGTAGGACTGATTGCCAGTAACAGATCAACTCCCCAGATTGCCAGAAACAAGCCGGCGGTGCCTCCGCACAGAGCCAGTAGCAGACTTTCGGTAAGTAATTGGCGAAGCAAACGGGCGCGGCTCGCGCCTAAAGCAAGGCGGACAGACATCTCTTTTTCACGCGCAGTGGCGCGCGCCAGCAGCAGGTTGGCGACATTTGCCGAGGCGATGAGTAAGACAAAAAGTACAGCACCTAAAAGTACGAACAAGGCTGTGCGGACATCTCCAACTGTGGCTTCTGTCAAAGAGGTTGCCGTCCAGGTTACATCGCTATTTTGACTCTTAATCTGCTCCTGAACTCTTTGAGCAATCACACCCATCTCGGCTTTCGCCTGTTCAAGCGTCACGTCGGGTCGAAGCCTTGCCAGTCCACGCATATAGTAAGGACCTCTGCGAGTTGGCGCCAATCTTTCAGCCGCCCATAAGTCCACACCTTTTTCCGGAAATGAAAATCCCGCAGGCATGATCCCAATGACGGTAAATGCTTTGCTGTTAAGAGTGATCTGTTGATCGATGATGTCCGGATTCGAGCCGAGATGTCGTCGCCAGAACCCATCGCTGATGACGACGGTTTGCGGCGTACTAGGTTGGTCTTCATCAGGCAAAAAGGCGCGGCCAAGGGCGGGCTGGACGGCGAGCGTATTGAAAAAATCAGCCGTCACCCACGCCCCCTCAATCTGTTCAGGAGATTCCCCGGCTGAAAAGTTGAAGCGGTTTGTCGAATAAGCCGCAAGGTTTTCAAAGACCTGATTTTGCGATCTCCAATCCAGAAAATCGGACTGACATAAGGGCGCTTTTTCTAAGGGCGCTTGCGCTCTGGAGACGTGAACCATCACCAAGCGGTCGGGTTCGTGGTATGGTAGCGGGCGCAGGAGCACTGCATTGACGACGCTGAAAATTGCTGTGTTGGCGCCGATGCCTAAAGCCAAGGCGAAAACCGCAATTGCCGTAAATCCCGGCTGTTTTAAAATCATGCGAATTCCATAGCGCAAATCCTGTATCAACTTTTCCATATAATCCCTTCTATAAATTTTGGATTTTGGATTTTAGATTTTGGATTCGGAACTTTCCTACAATCCAAAATCTAAAATCTAAAATCGAATCATTCGTACCGGAGCGCCTCCATCGGGTCCACTTTTGTCGCCCGCCGCGCCGGCACGTAACAAGCTAAGAGAGCCACTCCTGTCAAAATTGCCGATACCGCAATGAAGGTAAGGGGATCGGTCGCCGTCACTCCAAACAGCAAACTCTCTGCAAGGCGCGTTAAGCCGAAGGCTCCCGCAAGGCCTAGCACTACGCCAAGGAGTGTCAATCCCATGCCTTGTTTGAGAACCAGTTTCAAGACATCAACGGGGCTTGCGCCAAGCGCCATGCGTATACCTAACTCGTGGGTGCGCTGGGTCACCGAATAAGACATCACGCCATACAGGCCGACGATGGTCAGCAGCAACGCTACCGCAGCAAAGATGCCCAGCAGCAGCGTGTTGAAAAGTGGTTGCGCAACCGATGCCGCAAGATATTGATCGAGAGTCCTGACGTTGTAGATGGCCAGCAGATTATCTTGCGATTGCACCTCATGTCTTATGGCGGCAACTAAATTATTTGGGTCATTGCTTGTGCGAATCACAAACATCATGGTTGGGCGCGGATTCTGCTTGTCCACGATGTAGACTTCGGGTTGAAGTTCTGCGCTGAGACTGCGGTGTTTGACATTACCGACAACGCCTACGATTTCGCGCATCAACGCTCCACGTTCATCAATTCCGAAACTCGGATTTATACGCTTGCCAATCGGGTCTTGATTGGGAAAGAACCGCCTGGCGAGCGTTTCGTTTATGATGACAACAGGGTTCGACTGCAAAATATCGCGTTCGTCAAATTCACGCCCCCTGAGCAACGCAATGCTCATGGTGCGAAAGTAGCTTGGGCTGATGGTTCGATAGTCGCAATTGTAAGGGAATGGCAGCCCTGAGGTATTGGCTTCGCCTTCGATGGAAAAGCCCAGGCTGCCGCCTTGTCCGCTCAGCGGAAGCGCCGTTGTAGATCCGACGTTTTGAACTCCCGGCAGCGTTTCGAGGCGCGAAGCCAATTGCTTGAAAAAGTCCGTCTGCTGTTGCAACTGCGGATATCTGGTATTGGGCAAGCCAAGTCTGAAACTGAGGACGTTTCGGGTATCAAAGCCTGGATTGACTTTTTGCAATCTCAAGAAGCTATTGATTAGCAGACCCGCGCCAAGGAGTAACATCAAGGCAAGCGCTACTTCTGACACCACCAGCAGGCTACGCACGCGATTGCGATGCGCGCCTCCGCCGGAGGTGCGCCCGCCTTCTTTGAGGGTTTGCGTCAATTCGGTTTTTGAGATTTGTAGAGCCGGAGCGATGCCGAAGAAGATTCCGGTCGCCAGGGTAATGAGGGTTGTAAACCCTAAGACGCTGGCATCCATGCCGATTTCGTCTGTGCGTGGCAAGCCTTTCGGAAGGAGCGAAACGAGCAAATCGGTTCCCCACATTGCCAGCAATAAGCCCAAAGCGCCGCCGAAGATGGACAGCAACAGACTTTCAGTAAGGAGTTGTCGAATAACCCGCAAACGACTGGCGCCGAGCGCCGAGCGAATCGCCATCTCCTTGTGTCTTGTGGTGGCGCGCGCCAGCAATAAGTTTGCGACATTGACGCAGGCAATTAACAGGACACATCCGACCGCACCGAACAGAATCCAAAGCGCCGGACGCACATCTCGCACTAACTCTTTTTGCAGCGGCGCGACGCGCACACCGAGTTCAGAATTGGTATCAGGATATTGGCTTGCCAGCGTGTTGACGATTGCCGCCATATCGGCTTGCGATTGCTCAAGGGTTACACCGTCTTTCAATCGCCCTATGACTTCGAGCGCGTGATTGCCGCGTTGCGTCGAAAGCGCCGCGCTACCTTCCTGCATAGTGGCTGTGGTTGTCCAAAAATCAATAATCGGGTCGTTTTGTATAGGGAAAGCGAAAGTTTGAGGCATCACACCTACGACATCGTAATTTTGTCCGTGAAGCGTGATGGTCTGCTCACAGATTGCGGGGTCTGCGGCGAAATGCTCTTGCCACATTCGATGGCTCAGTATCGCTACACGCACGCCCGGCTTGTCTTCGTCGGGCAGGAAGAAACGTCCCTGTTTGGGTTGCACTCCCAGAATGTGAAGCAGGTCACTCGTTACCATTGCGCCGCGCAAACGCGTGGGCTCGCCTGTGCCTGTCAAGGTGAAATCTCTGGTTGAATAGGCCGCCAATCGCTCGAACGATTGCTGGCGTTGTCGCCAATCCAGGAAGTCTGGATAGGTGACATCAAATTGATCTTCCTTCTCAGCGGTATTCCAGACATTGACGATTTTATCGGGTGCCGAAAATGGCAGCGGTTTCAACAGCACTGCATTGATGACGCTGAAAATCGCTGTGTTGGCGCCGATCCCTAAAGCCAAGGCGAAAACCGCAATCGCCGTAAATCCTGGCTGTTTGAGAATTGTGCGAAGCCCATAACGCAAATTTTGTATCAACTTTTCCATATAATCCCTTTTTATTAATTTTGGATTTTGGATTTTAGATTTTGGATTCGAGGTGATGAACCTTCCTGCAATCCAAAATCTAAAATCCAAAATCTAAAATGGTTTCACTCGTATCTGAGCGCCACCATCGGATCAACTTTCATCGCGCGGCGCGCCGGGATGTAACAGGCAAGAAGGGCAACTGCCGTCAGCAACAAAGCGATGAAAATGAAAGTGAGCGGGTCGGTCGCGCTCACGCCATACAACAGATTCGCCATTAACCGTGTTACGGCGAGTGCCGCAAGAAGCCCAAACGTGACGCCAATCAGTGTCAGTTTTATTCCCTGCCCAAGGATCAGCTTCAGCACATCGCCGGTCTGTGCGCCAAGCGCCAGGCGTATACCTATTTCCTGCGTACGTTGCGTCACCGAATACGAAATCACGCCGTAAATACCGAGCGAGGCAAGGATCAAGGCAAGCAGTGAAAACCCGCCAAGCAGGAATACCACGAAACGTCTGGGCGAAAGCGTCTGAGAGACAATCTGCTCCAGTAATTGGAATTCCGTAGCCGGTAGATTTGGATCCACCGATTGAAGGGCAGCTCGAATACCGGGAGCCAGTGACTCCGCTGGTAACTGCCCTCTGACAACAAATTCCAGAGCCCCTCCCCAGTCAGTCTGCTTGACTGGCAGATACATCTCTGACCCCGCCTCTTCCTCAAGGACGCTATGTCGCACGTTGCCGACTACGCCAACGACACGCCGTTCCGTGCCGACGATAAGCTGTTGACCGATTGGATCGCTGCCGGGGAAGAGGCGCTTAGCCATGGTCTCGTTAATGAGCAGCACTCTCTCTGTTTCGCTTGTATCGAAGCTGGTGAAATCGCGGCCAGCGCGCAAGGGAATGCCCATTGTTCTGATATATCCGGGATCAATGAGTCGTGGAAATGCATTAGGCGCTTGACCAGGGGCGTAGCTTTCTCCCTTCACCCGAACCCCCCAACTGCGGTTGCGGCCAAGCGGCAAGGTGTCCGTCAGGCCGACGGATTCGACGCCAGGAACCGCCTCGATTTTGCGCACCAGTTCCTCATAAAAACTGTGGCGTTGCGCCGCAGTCGAATACGCCGGGCCGGCTTTGATACTCCAGGCGGCGGCTTGTGAGGGGCGGAAGCCCGGATCAACTTCCAGGAGCCGCAGAAAACTTCTCATAAGCAAACCTGTGCCGATCAGAAGTACGCAGGCAATCGCCACTTCCGACACCACCAAAGCCCCGCGAATCCAGGCCCTTTGCCTTCCTTCACTTGACCCGCGACTGGCGTCCTTCAAATCTTCGTGCACGTCAGAGCCGGAGATCTGAAGGGCTGGGACAAGCCCAAATATCAGCCCCGTCAGGCAAGTCACAAGGAGAGTGAAGACGAGCGCCATGCCATCAACACTCACCGCCTGTAGCAAAGGGATGTTGAAAGCTTGTGTGGCGGCAATACTGTCTGTGGCAAAGTTGGCCAGCGGCAAGCCGATGAGAGCGCCGCAAAAAGAGAGCAGGAGGCTTTCCGTCAGCAGTTGGCGGATCAAGCGCGACCGGCTGGCACCAAGCGCAATGCGCACCGCAATCTCTTTGCGCCGCGAGACCGCCCGCGCCAACAGCAAATTCGCGAGGTTCGTGCAGGCAATCAGCAGCACGCAACCGACAGCCCCAAACAACACCAGCAAGGCGAGGCGAAAGCGCCCGCTGATCTGTTCCTGAAGCCCCGTCATTCTGGCGCCGAAGGTGACCCCGCGCTCCGGATGCGCCTCCTTCAATTGTTGATTGATCAGATCGAACTCTGTCTGTGCCTTTTCAACGCTTATACCTGGTTTCAATCGCCCGATTACCGACAGCGTATTCCCCCAGCGGTCGGTCTCCGGGCTAATTGGGAATGGCATCAAAAGATCAATTTTTGCGCCAGGGGAGAAGACAGAAGCGAAGTCGAATGAGGGCGGCAGAATGCCAACGATTGTCGTCGGCAGATTGTTGAGTATCACGGTCTGACCGACAACTCTGGTGTCTGCGGCAAAGCGCCTCTGCCAAAAACCATGGCTCAAAAGCGCCGCCGCCTGCCCGTTCCACTTGCTCTCCTCATCAATAAAATCTCGCCCGATCATTGGTTGGACTCCCAGCAGACCGAGGAAGTTTTGTGAAACTTTCATGCCGCTCAAACGCTCAGGCTCGCCGCTCCCGGTCAACGTGTAGCTGTCATAGTCAGAGAAGGCGAAGTAAGCGGCCAGGTCTTCGAAGGAATGATTCGTCTTCTGCCAATCCGCGTAATTCGCTACTCGTGTCGTCGCGCCGGACAAGCCATCCTGCCCAACATTGGCAATCCAGACAAGCCGATCCGGCTGCTGAAATGGCAGGGGACGAAGAAGTAGCGTATTGATGACGCTGAAAATCGCCGTGTTGGCACCAATGCCAAGCGCCAAGGTGATGATTGCAATCACTGTGAAGCCGGGTTTCTTTATTAACATTCGCACGCCATAGCGCAAGTCTTGAATCAGTGTCTGCATAAATCCTCCGTAGGCAGTAGGCAGTAGGCAGTAAGAGATTCCTCTTTGATAAGTATTAAAAGTTTGTATGCAGTTAGAGAAGTGACATTAACTGCCTATTGCTTCTCAATTCTTAAACTGCCTACTGCCTACTGCCTACTGCCTACTTCTTATTCATATCTGAGCGCAATCATCGGATCCACTTTCATCGCACGGCGCGCCGGAATGTAGCAAGCCAACAAAGCCACCGTCGTAAGCAACAACGAAATCGCCGCAAAAATTGGTATATCCGTTGGGCTGACGCCAAACAGTAAACTCTCCATCCAGCGCGTCAGCACAAACGCCGCAGCCAGTCCTATACTTACGCCGAGCAAGGCCAGCTTGATCCCTTGCCCGATAACCAGCTTTAGTACATCAGCGCTTTGCGCGCCGAGCGCCACGCGAATGCCAATCTCGCGAGTCTGCTGGGTCACCGAATAGGAGATCACCCCGTAAATGCCAATCGAAGCGAGAGTCAAGGCAACGACCGCGAAAATGCCTGCAAGAAATGCCGGATAGCGGCGAATGAAGGTCGAAGGAGCGTTGTCAATTACCTCTTCCAGGGTTCTGACGGCAAAGACGGAAGCATCCGAATCGAGTTGCCGAATCTCTTCGCGAATGGCGCTACTTAAACGTTTCGGGTCGGTCGTCGTGCGGACAAAGAAGACCGCGAAGGTCGAAGGGGATCGTAGATAAGGCTCATAGACGATGCCCGTCTGTTTGGTGTCCAGTTGGGTGACCTTCTCGTCGGCCACAACACCGATTACTTCCACAGGCTGCGAGCCAGCGCCAAAAATAAGCCGTTTGCCGACAGCATCTTCGCCGGGAAGCACTTGATTGGCGAGAGTTTGGTTAATCATCACAACCTTCGCTGCCTTGGGATTATCGTTGCTGTTGAAATAGCGCCCTTGCAGCAAGGGGATACCGACTGCCTGAAAATAGTTGGCGCTGATGAGACGCCAATTTGCCTCGTTCTCTTCGCCGGGCGCCGGTTGCGGCTTGCCTGCAACGTAAAAGCGCGTCGTGTTGCCGCCAGCCAAAGGCGGCGAACTATTCGTACCGGCGCCTTGAACGCCGGGGATAGCTTCAAAACGCTCAACCATCTGGGAATGCATAGTCACAATTTGATTGTCGTTTTGGTACTTTGCCGGAAGCAGCGCAACAGTAAAGGTCAAAAGGTTTTCGGTCTGAAAACCGGGATTGACGTTAAGCAGGTTGGTGAGGCTTTTCATCATCAAGCCTGCGCCGACCAGCAGCGTCAGAGCCAGAGCGATTTCGGCAACCACAATGGCGCTTCGCAACCTGCGCCGACTTACCCCCACAGAAGATTGCCCGCCTTCTTTGAGAGTGGCTTGCAATTCCGGCCTCGAGGTCTGTAACGCTGGAATCAGCCCGAAGACAACGCCTGTTATCAGCGACAGCGCAAAGGTAAACAAAACGATGCCGCCGTCAATCTTTACGTCGCGCAGGTAAGGCATGCTGTTGAGTTGAAATTCAGGAATCGCAGCAAGGAGCGCCGCAACACCCCACTGTGCGATGACTACGCCTAAGCTGCCACCCAAGAGAGCCAGCAGCAAGCTTTCGGTCAAAAATTGCCTGATGAGTCTGCCGCGACTGGCGCCGAGCGCGATGCGAATCGCAATCTCGCGTTGTCTGGCAGTTGAACGCGCCAACAGGAGATTTGCGACATTGGCACAGGCAATCAGCAGAACAAAAGCGACCGCGCCGAGCAAGACGAGCAGCACAGGTTTGACAGGGCCCACGATCTGCTCTTGCAGCGAAATGATTTTGATTGTCGTACCGGCGTGCGACTCGTTATGTTGCTCTTCAATGCGCTGTCCAATGGTTTTCATTTCGGCTTGCGCTTGTTCAAAGCTGACTCCGGGTTTCAATCGGCCAATTATCCTAGCCCAATGCATATAGCGGCGTGTGAGTTGGTTTTGCCCCGGTCGCAAGGTGATCCAGAGTTCGGCGTCGCCACGCGGCGCGAATTGAAAATTCTGCGGCAGTACGCCAACCACCGTATAAGAGTCGCCATTGAGGTTGATTGACTGCTTGACGACACTGGCATCGCCGCCGAAAAGCCTCTGCCAAATGCCGTAGCTTAAAACGACAAGGCGCTCGCTGTTGACAACCTCTTCGCCCTCGCGGAAAGTGCGACCGTGTAGCGGTTTGACGCCAAGCACATCAAAAAAGTTTGTCGTCACGCCCGCTCCTTGAAGGCGCTCCGATTGCCCCCCCTCCATGAAACTAAAACTGCCACCGCCGGTGTAGGCAGCCAGTTCGAGGGATTGATTATTTCGCCAATCAAGAAAGTCCGGGTGCGAGGCTTCGCGCTGAGGGAAATCTTTTTGCGGCGTGGTCTCCCAGAGATGAACCAAACGCTCAGGCTCTTGGTAAGGCAAGCCACGCAACAGCGCCGCATTGACGATGGTGCCGATGGCCGTATTGGCGCCGATACCTAGCGCCAGTGTGAGCACGGCAATGCTTGTGAAGGTGGGATTTTTCAGAAGCATCCGGTAGCCATAACGCAAGTCCTGTAGTAGTGTCTGCATCAATCACCTCTTTCTTTAGTAAGCAGTAGGCAGTAGGCAGTTTTTGTAGCTCTTGTCCAAGCCTTTTGAAAACCTCGTTGGCAAGCACTCAAAGACAGGTAATAACTCAG
>JANMSG010000831.1:0-10045 GCA_031389065.1 Acidobacteriota bacterium
GTGAGGGAAGTAGCTGTGAAATTGCGGTCGTTAGAATGGAGGGAGTCACATGCTGATGAAACGATTTGTTTCGTTGCTGTGGGTTTTGAGTTTATCAACAGTTTTTGCACAAGCGCAGGTCACGCAGGACGCGCAGAAACTTGAATCCGGCAAGCCTGTCGAGCGCCAGATCGCCGGCGGCGAGTCGCACACCTATCAGGTCAAGCTCACCGCAGGGCAGTTCGTGCGCGTCATTGTCGAGCAGAAAGGCATTGATGTCGCGCTCACGCTCATCAGCCCGAACGGCAAGCAGCTCCTTGAGAGCGACATAACCGACACCCTCAGCACTCGCGCACCACTCTCTTATGAAGCGACGGCGGCCGGCATGTATCAACTGGTGATCCGCGCCAACGGGGTCGCCATTTTAAGCGGAGCCTATCAAGTGCTGATGGATGTGAAAAACGCAGCCACGGCTGAGGATCGCAAGCGCATCGCCGCCGAGCAGTTGTTGATCGAAGCCGCCCAACTGACCCGAAAGAAGGATTTCCGGCAGAGCATAGAGAAGCAAGAGCAGGCGTTAGGGCTCTGGCGTGAACTTGGAGATCGGCAGTGGGAAGGTGATACGCTGCGTTCCATCGGTGGCAATCATGGAAAACTGAGCCGCTATGACAAAGCGGCTGAGTATTATGAGCGGGCGTTAGCCATCCGTAGAGAGCGGAAAGACCGCCGAGGCGAAGCCGCCAGCCTCTCTGATCTCGGGGCTGCTTACGAGGCGCTGAGCCGCTTTGACAAGTCTCTGGAATATTTCCAGCAGGCTTTGGCGATCAATCAGGAGTTCAAGAACCGGCGCGAAGAAGGAGTCAGCCTCGCCTGGGTAGGTTGGCTCAACTATCGGCTGAGACGCAATGACAAAGCGATTGAATACTCTCAGCAGGCGCTCGCGATTGCGCGGGAAGTGAAGAATCATAGCAATGAAGCGGAAGCGATTAACGGTCTGACATCTACTTATACGGCGCTATTACAGTTTGACAAAGCGATTGAGTACGGGGAGCAATATCTCGCTATAGGGCGTCAGTTGAAGAGTCCAAATAGAGAAGCGACGGCGCTCAACAACCTTGCTTTAGTCTATCGGGTTATGCTCCGGTATGAGAAAGCCATCGAGTACTTCGAGCAGGCGCAGGCAATCTTCCGCGAGTTGAAAGACAGACAATCTGAGGCGGTGGCTCTCAGAAATCTTAGCGATCTGTATATGGTGATTACTCGCTTTGATAAAGCGGTGGAGAGCTATATGCAGGTGTTGCCAATCTACCGCGAGATCAAAAATCGCCAGGGCGAGGCGTTGACGCTCGGTCCCCTGGCTAATGCCTACAGCCTGTTGGGACGGCAGGATAAAGCGATTGAATACTTCGAGCAGGCGTTGCCGATCAATCGCGAGTTCAAGAATTGGTTCCGCGTAGCGAACAATCTTAACGGCTTGGGAAATGCTTACTTACAGCTTCTCCAGTATGAGAAGGCGCTTGAGTATTACGAGCAGGGGCTGGCTGTCGCCCAGGAGAACAAACTCCGTGGGCTGGAAGGGTCGATCCTCGGCAATATAGGCACAGTATATAAGGTACTGAAGCGCTATGAGAAAACTATCGAACATTCGCAACAGGCACTGGTGGTCGCCCGTGAAATGAAGAATAAAAGTGGTGAAAGCTACGCGCTCCTCACTTTGGGCGACGGCTTCTATGGTCAAGCGCAATACCCGCAGGCAACTCAGTACCATGAGCAAGGACTCCGCCTGGCGCGTGAGATCAGGAACCGGACGCGGGAAGGGGAAGCTCTCCATGGCCTGATGCTGGACTGGGAGGCGCAGAACAAACCGGCATTGGCGGTCTTCTTCGGCAAGCAGGCAGTGAATGTCTATCAGGAGATTCGCAGCGAGATCACCAGCCTCGACAGAGAAACGCAGCAGAGCTTCGTCAAATCGAAGGAAGACATCTACCGCCAGCTTGCCGATCTGCTCATTTCGCAGAGCCGCTTGCCGGAAGCCGAACAGGTCATCCGCATGCTCAAAGACGAAGAGTATTTCGAGTTCATCCGCCGCGATGAAACCAGCTCTCCAAAATCTGTGAAAGCTGCCTTGACGCCGGAAGAGCAGGCGCTCGAAAAACGCTACCGCGAAATCGCCGACCGCGTCGCAGAGTTAGGAACTGAACGCGGCAGGCTGATAGACAAGAAGACCCGCACCCCTGAAGAAGAACAGCGGTTGGTCAAACTCGATGCCGACCTGGTGGTCGCCGGGAGCGCCTTTCAAAGCTTTCTCTCCCATCTCGAAACCGAGCTAGGCAAATCTGCCGAAGCCGGCTCGAAGGTCTTCGCCATGCGCGAGTCGCAAGGCTTGATGGAAGACCTGCGCGAACTCGGCAAAGGAACAGTTGCGCTCTACACCTTAGTCAGTGAAGACAAGTACCGCGTCATCCTCACCACGCCCGATTTTCAGAAAGGCTACGAGTACCCGATTAAAGCAGCAGACCTCAATCGCAAGGTGCTCGAATTTCGTGACGTACTCCAGAATCCCAAACTCGATCCGTTGCCATTGGCGCAGGAGCTTTACAAAATCCTGGTCGCGCCGGTAGCCAAAGACTTGCAAGGTGCGAAAGCTCAGGTGTTGATGTGGTCGCTCGACGGCGTATTGCGTTACCTGCCAGTCGCGGCACTGCACGATGGCAAGCAGTATCTGGTCGAGCAATACCGCAATGCGGTCTTCACCCCTGCGAGTCAGGCGCGCTTGAAAGATATACCGAACCGGCAGTGGAACGCGCTTGGCCTAGGCGTGACCAAGGCTCATGGGGCGCGCATTCCGGCCTTGCCCGGCGTAATGGAAGAGATGCACGGCATCATCAGAGAGGCAGAGCAAGGACAAAACGCAGGCACAAAAAGCGGTGTGCTGCCCGGCATCATCAAACTTGACGAAGCCTTCACCCAGGAGGCGATGCTCGCTGGACTCAGGCAACGACCGCCTGTGGTGCACGTCGCTTCACACTTCCAGTTTCAGCCCGGCAATGAAACCAACTCGGCATTGCTGTTGGGCGACGGCAAGTTCCTCAGCCTCGCACAAATTAAATCTCTACCCAATGTCTTCGGCGGCGTCGAACTCCTGACCCTGTCGGCTTGCAACACGGCAACCGGCGGCTCAGGCGCCAACGGCAAAGAGGTCGAAGGCTTCGGCGTATTGGCACAGCGGCAAGGCGCCAAAGCCGTCATCGCCAGCCTCTGGCCGGTCTATGACACCAGCACCAAAGTATTGATGCAGGATTTCTACCGCTTGCGCGAGGCCAAGTCCGATACGACGAAAGCCGAAGCGCTCCGGCAGGCGCAGTTGCGCTTATTGCGGGGGGAAAAAAACCTTGCGGCAGAGGCGACACTCGCCAGCCGGCAGATTGTGCATGAGGAAGACAAGAATGCCAACAAGCCGCGCTTCACGCCTGATCCGAAGAAGCCGTATGCCCATCCATACTACTGGGCACCGTTTATTTTGATCGGCAACTGGAGGTGAACGATGAAGAAGACTCTCTGCATATTGACTTTGATTCTGTGCTTCGTCGTGACCGGGCAGGCAGGGCAGGAGCCGCAGATGCTTGCTCCTGGCAAACCAATTGAACGCGAGGTGCAGGAGACGAATCGCACAGCTATCAAATCAGCCTTGCGGCGGGGCAATTCGTGCGCTTCCGCCGCAAGCAGTGGGGGTTGAGTAGCAGCCTTCCGTATTCTCAAAACGGAGATCACGACATCCTGAGCTTTTTCTCAATTGAGAATCAGTCCACGATGCCGTCAGCCATGACATCCAGTTTCAAGCTTTGTTGCGCAAATGCAGCGAACATTTCATTCGGCAGACCTGCCCTACTGCCGCATTAGCCAATCAGAGCCATCCTTGTGAACCAACCGATCACGCATCAGGATATAGCATTTCTTCGTCTTTTCTGAGCAAGGGGTAGCCGATTTTTCAACCCGAACACTCTTACAAATAGACCCGGCAGTCGCGAAAAAGAAAAAAGAAAATTATTTTAGCAATCTGTGAGGGGATATGGGTCGCGCCTTACGGTTTATCTATTGAGAGGCGAGAAAACGCAAAAAACCGCGCTTTCAGAAGCCGAAAAAACAACGTCGAGTTTTCAATAAAAAAAACGAAGACGATGTCTGTAGAAATAGTATACATAGTTAGGCGACTGCCACTTGAAATGAGTGCGGCGACAGTCAAAATAAAGCCTATTTGCTTTTGCACTCAATTGAATGAAAGAGGATAAAATCATGAAACATAATCGCATACTCGTGGGTTTGCTCGTCACCCTTTTGCTGACCTTGAGCGTTGTGGTATTTGCACAAGTCAATCGACCGTATCGCAACGGCACGGTTTGGAACATCGGATTTATCCGAATGAAGCCGGGAATGGACAAGACTTATCTGAACTATATTGCTACCGATTGGAAAAGAAACCAGGAAGCGTTGAAAAAAGACGGGCAAATCATCTCTTACAAAATTCTGCAAACCGAAGCGCACGGCTCGACTGACTGGAACTTAATGCTCCTGACGGAATACAAAGATCTGGCAACCTACGAGAAGAATCTGGAGAAAGCCGATGCCTTACTGCAAACAGTCATCGGCAACGACGAAAAACAGAGGCAAGGCTACCGCGAACGTCTTGAAATTCGAGAAGTTCTGCAAGACCGAATCGCGCGAGAAATTGTTTTAGAACCGAAGCCTTAATATAAAACACGC
This sequence comes from Acidobacteriota bacterium, assembly GCA_031389065.1. Lineage (GTDB taxonomy): Bacteria > Acidobacteriota > Blastocatellia > UBA7656 > UBA7656 > JACQDB01. Next base: position 4,741 of record JANMSG010000831.1, read on the forward strand.
CGCCCAACAAGTCCTCGGACACGAGGTGCAAACAGCGGCTTTTATGCAAAGTAATTCGTTAGATTCTTGCTTTCCCGCAGCCCGTTTCCGTTCGCCTCCCTTCGGTCGTCCACCATTCGTGGCTGCGGGAAAGCAAATCACCCTTGAAGTTCAAAACCAAAAGATGTAAACCAATGAAACGAATTCTAATGACCGTAGTAGTAGTCGCAATGGCAGCCATTTTTTCGTCTTGCGCGGCGCGCGAAGAGAAAGCCAGCGCATCGCCTGTTCCTGTAGCAAGCGCAGCAAGAGAAACGAATGTGAATGCGGAGCAGGAAATCCGCAAACTGAATCTTGAATACGACAACGCCATCTTGCAACAAGATGCAGCAGTATTTGAACGACTTTTCGCAGAGGATTTCATCGTCACGAAGACGGGGGGCAAGATTTCCACCAAAGCGCAAGAGATCGCCGATGCCAAATCTGGGGAGACGAAATTTGCAGTGGGTCGCAGCGAGGAAGTCAATGTCAGACTCTACGGCAATACCGCCATCGTCAACGGACGTTGGATAGAGAAAAGCGTCACCAAAGGAAAACCGTTTGACGGCAGGCATATTTATACGACCGTATATGTGAAGAGCAATGGAAAATGGCAGATCGTTTCCGATCAGGTCACACCGATCACGCCGTAGCAAACGATTGTAACTAGGTTCGTGGCAGTTGCTCTTCCTAGGAGTCGGCTGCTGCCAAAGATTTTTCATAAGGGAGATGAACGATGACTGAACAAAATCAATCACCGCCTGCGGATGTGCCGCCGCAGATAGCCATGTTGCAATTGATCTCCGGGTTTTGGATTTCGCGCGCGATTTATATCGTGGCAAAACTCGGGCTCGCAGACCAAATGCAGGATGGTGCAAAAACTGCCGAGGAACTTGCTTCGGCAAGCAAAACGCACGCCCCTTCGCTCTATAGAGTTTTGCGCGCCCTCGCAAGCGTCGGCATACTTGCGCAAAATGACGGAAGCCGCTTTGCTTTAACTCCGCTAGCAGAAACTCTGCGAACCGACGCGTCAGGTTCGCTGCGGGCATTTGCGACAACGGAATTGGGCGATGATCATTACGAAGGGTGGGGCAACCTGCTTCACAGCGTCAAAACCGGCGAGATTGCTTTTGATAATCTCTTTGGGATGTCTGCCTGGGAGTATTATGCGCAGCATCCTGAGAACGGAAAAACCTTCAATGACGCGATGACGGGAATTTCATTGGGAATCATTGAGGCTGTGCTGGCCAGTTATGATTTTTCGGGCATCCAGACGCTTGCCGATATTGGCGGCGGCCACGGCGCATTGCTTGCTTCCATCCTCAAAGCCAATCCGGCCATGCGGGGAATCATCTTCGACGCGCCGGTCGTTGTGCCCGGCGCACAAGAACGCATGGAAGCCGAAGGCTTGTCAGATCGGTGTGAAATCGTTGCGGGCGATTTTTTCGCGTCTGTACCGAGTGGCGCGGATGCACACATCATGAGCGGATGCACACATCATGAAATGGATCATTCACGATTGGGACGAAGAGAAATGCCAAACGATTCTCACGAACTGTCATCAGGCGTTACCCGCCAATGGCAAACTGATTTTGGTCGAAGCCGTCGTTCCGTCCACGAGTGAACCACATTTCATTAAATTCATTGATCTCAACATGCTTGTCATGACCGGTGGACGAGAACGAACCGAAGAGGAATACCGGGCGCTTCTGGAGGCGTCCGGTTTCAGATTGACACGAATTATTCCCACACCTTCACCGATGTCTGTGATTGAAGGGGAACGTATCTAACCCTCGAAAGGAGAAAATGAAATGGCACAAGCAGAGACTGAACAATTAAATCGAATGGTGCTCGGCGCGGCGCTCAGTCGAGCCATTTGCAGCATCGCCGAACTTGGAATTGCCGATCACATAGAGGCCGGGTCACCACAAGCAGTGGAATCACTCGCCAAGGCGACGGCAACCCATGAGCGTTCGCTCTATCGCATCCTGCGTTTCCTGGCAAGTCATGGACTGTTTCAGGAAACCGGTAACCGCCAGTTTGACCATACGCCGCTCTCGCAATGTCTCAGGAGTGATGCACAGGGTTCATATCGAGCCGCAGCACAGATGTTTCACCGCACCTTCCAGGCTTGGGACGGATTGCATCACTCGGCCTTAACCGGCGAACCGGGCTTCAATAAAGTGTTTGGACACCCTATTTTCGAATACATCGGGGCGCACCCGGAACTTGCCCCGATCTTTGATGCTGCAATGTCGGCGATTCACGGGCACGAAACCGCTGCCATGCTCGACGCGTATGATTTCAGCGGCATTAACGTGTTGGCCGATATTGGCGGCGGCAATGGCTCATTGCTTGGCGCTGTCTTGCAACGTTACCCTGAAATGAACGGCATCCTCTTTGACCTGGGGCATGTCACTGGACGGGCGCGGGAAAATATGCAGGTTAGTGGTCTGAGCGACAAATGCACAATTGTGGAAGGAAGTTTTTTTGAGTCCATTCCAGGTGGAGCAGATGCCTACCTCTTTCGCCACATCATTCATGACTGGACCGACGAGCAATGCGTACAAATTCTAAACCATTGCAGGCAAGTGATTCCGGACAATGGCAGGCTGTTAATCGTCGAAGCCGTGGTGCCAAGCGGAAACCAGACTTCATTAGCCAAAGATTTCGACTTGACCATGCTGACCTTTCCCGGCGGCATTGAACGCACGGAAATGGAGTACAGAGTCCTTCTGGAGCAGGCAAATTTCCGACTCACACAAATCACCCCAACGGCATCGATGGTAAGCGTCGTCGAAGGCATACCGGGGTAAACGGAAAATAAGAGCAGTACGAACGATCAAAGAATGGGTAATCTGATATTCGCCAGACTCACGCGCACCAGAATTTTTTTTTCAAGTCGTAAACACTTTGGCGTGCCAATTCCCCCTTACTAAAGGAGAAAGTAAATGGCTCAGACTCTCGAAATTCGGGAAAAAGTGACTACTACCTCAACCAGTTGGTTGGATCGTTTTGCCCGTGTGATGGGGCGCTTCGTGCCGGATGCGATTACCACAGCGATCATTTTCATGCTGTTGTTGGCAGGCATGGCGTTGGCGCTTGGCAATTCCCCGGCACAAATCCTGGACGCCTATTCTCAAGGGCTATGGTCATTGCTGGCCTTTACCATGCAAATGACGCTGATCATCACGCTCAGTTCGGTGTTAGGCGCGACACCGTTTTTTCGCAAGCTGATTCTGAGGCTGTCCGGGCTGCCCAACACAACGACCCAGGTAGTTGGGCTGGCGGTGTTGATCATCGCCGTTGCGTCTTACTGTTATTGGGGCTTAGGCCTGGCGTTGACTCCTTTAGTCTCTATCCATTTTGCCCGCGAAGCCGAACGCAAAGGCATCAAGCTGGACTTTCTGTTTTTGTTGGCAACGGTGTGGGGAGCCAACGCCTGTTGGCAATATGGCTTGTCTTCAAGCGCTGCATTATTGATGGCGACGCCGGGACACTTTTTAGAAAAGACCACAGGCGTGATTCCGCTCTCGACGACGATCTGGGCACCGGCAGCCATTTTGATGGAAATTACCTATGTGCTTTTCGTAGTGGTGGTCGGGTGCTTGCTGATGCCCAAAACCTGTAGACCTCTGTCGCACTTTCCTGAGGCCTGCAAATTGACGGAAGAAGAACCGCTGAGCGAAAGCGCGCCGCAGAATCTTTCTGAGCGAATGGAACGCAATTCGTTGCTCTTATCGGTGTTGTGGCTGGCCTTGCTGGGCTGGTTGTACAACCACTTTTTCGTGAAGCGATTGAGCCTGGACATCAACGCGCTGAATACGATGTTGCTGTTTTTGTGTTTGCTGCTGCATCGCAACATTCATCGCTTTACCGAAGCCTTGAAACGCGCGGTGCTGTCGAGTTGGCCATTGATTGTAATGTATCACTTATATGCGGGGGTCGCAGGATTGATCCAACACACCAGCGTCGGCGAATTTCTGGCAGGACTGATTGTGACCGTTTCGACGCCCTACACCTTTCCGTTGATTGCTGCGATCTCTGGCACACTCGTCGCGGTCTTTGTGCCATCAAGCGGTGGACAATGGGTGATTCAAGGCTTTGTGACATCCAAGGCTGCCGTAGCCGTCGGCTTGACGGTTGAACGCGGCTTGCTGGCGCTCAGCGTAGGCGATCACATGGGCAATTTGATGGCCCCGTTTTGGTACGTGGTTGTGGCCGGCATTGCGCGCGTAAACTTTCGTGAATTTTATGGTTACGGGTTGATTTATGCGGCGCTGTGGTTTGTTCTGGGGGTCATCGTGTTCACCTTCGCACCGTGCTAATGCCGTGTGTAAGCAGGCATCTTGCGTACTTGCACACGGCATTCATAAGGAGCCAAAATGATTATTGAAAAGGAAATTTCACGCCGTCGTTTTCTGGCAATGTCTTCTGCCTTGGGAGGCCTTGCCCTGTGTAGTGACCTCACTACAATCTTAGCCCAACAAAAACAAGCGCTGACCGAAGAGCAGGTTTTCGGTCCCTTCTATCCAGTCATGAAGCCTCTTGACCGAGACGCTGATCTCACTCATCTGCGTGGACGTCGCGCCAGCGCCAAAGGACAGATTATTCACCTGATGGGGCGCGTCACGAATCCGCAAGGCAAAGCGCTCGCGGGCATTAAAGTGGAAATCTGGCAAGCCAATGCGCACGGGCGCTATGCTCACATCAATGATTCGAACAAGGCGCCGCTTGATCCGAATTTTCAAGGCTACGGCGTGCAGGTTACCGACGCCAGGGGGCAATTCCGTTTCAAGACCATTAAGCCGAGCGCCTATCCGACGGGGCTTGATGACTGGAGCAGACCGCCGCATATTCACTTCTATATGACGGGCAGCCACGAAGCGCTGGTTTCGCAGATGTATTTCCCTGGTGAAGCCTTGAATGCCAAAGACCGTCTGTTTCAAAGTGCTGCGCCCAATCAGGCGTCGCTCATTGCCAAGGTGGAGCCCGCCGGTAAAGGATTGGAGCCCGACTCACTGGTTGTAAGCTGGGAGATCGTTCTTACACGTGGTTAACGACCTGTATGGAACCAAAGGCAATCCAGGCTCCGTAATAAAGCCGTGCTGTAGAGGGTTGCGACAGCGATGACTATGACCGGATAACAGCAATCTCAAAACAACCAAGGAGATAAATTTATGTCAGTTAGCACAGAGGAAACCTTGAAGACTAAACCTATAGAGAATCCCATGAGTGACGTACCCACAGCGGTGACAGAGTATGATTTGATTACCAAGACGATCCA